>NZ_JAYFFB010000003.1:0-85134 GCF_034863345.1 Mycoplasma sp. 1232 | reverse complement strand
AATTAAATATGCACTTAAAGTTGAAAATTTTAATCAGTTTTTTCTTAACATTATTTTAAAGGTTCTTTCTTTAAAATTAAATTATTAATTTCTTCACCAGTATATAATTTATCTTTATATTTAAACAGTCTTGGTTGTTTCCTTGCATTTTTTGGTTTCAAGCTTCCTATAGTGAAATAATAAGAACCTCAAGCACCATTATAGTATGAATATAAAATTGTATTTCTTTTTTCTTGCCCTCAACACATAGAACCTAAAAACATATCTGAATTATCATCATAACCATACATTAAATATGCATGATCATGCCAACCATTGGAAGGGAAAGGAGCTGCACCTAATATAACAGGTATACCTTTTTTAACATTTTCTCAAGCCTTATAGTATCCACCAAACTTTCCGTAATTGTCTCATGAGCTTCTTTGATTTTTATTAAATCTATCAAAAGCAAGTCTGTAGTAATTAGGTGTTTTAAGATCTCTTTGTTTATCAGCAAGCTCATATAAATGGTAGGTCAAAGATTTTTTATATCCATCATAAGGGTATTCATGTTTAAACACTGGTGAAGTATCTTCTCAATGTTTTATGTTATATCGAGGAGCTTCCTTGATAAATTGATCATATTGAGTTTGAGTGAAAATAGTCCCATCTACAAATAGATGATTATAGAGTAGTAATTGACTAAGTGCAACATATTCGCATAACCCTGCTTTGCGATTAGGGTATCCTTCACGTTTTAAATCAACATATCCAGCAGATTCATTATTATTTCTTGTCGCAAATCATCATGCATAAGGCACTGTGGAACTAACATTAAAAATTCCATCATAATTATAGTTAGTTCTATTTAAATCTAAGTCAACTCAAGCTTCTTTTGTTTTGGATTTAGAGTATCTAATTTCCTTTTCGCGTTTTGATATTTGATTTTGTTTAAATTCCTCTACTTTATGTAGTTCATCTGCTTTGTATATACTTAATAAATCACTTTTTGAGATTTTCTTATCACTATATATACTCTCGTATGTATCTTCATCCTTTTGTATAAGTAATCCAAATCAACGATCATAAATTATTTCTGAATTTAATCATTCATCTTTTATTGCTTCATAATGAATTTCGTTTGATGTATAAGTATTTGCATTTACAACTGAAAACATTTCATCTGTAGCAATAAGTAAAAAGCTATTATTTTGAATGTCTTTTATTTCCTTAACAATTTTAAATTTTTGAGTTTTACCGCTTAATCTAGATAAACGTGCAATTTCAGAATCTACTAAAAATTGCTTCATTTCATTTTCGTCTTTTTGTTTTGGATCAACATTATTATTTATAGATACCGAAACAGTTGGTAGTGCTATAAGTCCTGTAGTGAAGATGCTTAAAATTAATTTTGTATTTTTCATAATATATCTCCTACTTTTATTATATTCTTTTTAAGTAAAATAAAACAAATTATTCAAAAATATTTAACTTATTTTTGATACTTATTATAGAAATGTAACTAAAATGGTTTTATTTTTTTATTTAACTTTTTTGAGCTTAAATTTCTTTAAATATCAGATATAAAATTCCTTTTTTCACCTCGAATATATAAATGAATGTATAATTAAATACCATACATTAATGAGGGGTATTATGTCACTATTTAGAAACTTAAATGCTAACTTATGAAAATATATAAACAGCATTTCATTATCATCAATTGGATCAGAAGCATTTAAATTAGCTTCTAGTTTGTATATTTACAAAATAACTGGTGATTTCTGATTAGTTACATTGTTGTACTTGCTAGTACAATTACCATCATTGATCATTTATGCAATCTCGTCAAAACTTGTTAAGTTACTACCTGATAGAGTTGCTCTTCTTATTTGTGATATCGCTAGTTCAATATTGTTAATAATACCTTTAGGAACTTATTTTGCATTTATCAGTAGTTCATCTACACATACGTTTTCAATTATTTTAATTGTGACAAGTACACTTTTAGGAACTGTCCATTCCTATAGATTTATACACCTTAAGAATATTCTTTACTTTTTAGCAAAAGATAAAAATGAGTTAAATAAATTCAACATCGGTAACTCATTTGCTTTATCAATTGGATTAGTTTTATCTCCAATATTGTCACTTCTGCTTTATAAGTATTTACCTTTCTATTCTTTAGTTATTTTTAATATGCTAACTTACATATTATCTGGTTTACTTTATTGAAGTTTAAAAACTAAATCAGAAATGACTGTTTTTGTGGATAAAGCAAAAGCCAATGATAAATCACATAAGATTTTAAGTTCTAAATTTAAGTTATTTTCATGAATATTCATATTATCTTCATCATTAGTAATTGGAATATTCTTATTTCCTAAACAATCAGGAGTTATTCAATTTTTCAAATGAGTTGGTGATTATAAATACGAGGATTGAAGTTTCTATTTCACAATTGTTTTAGCTCTATTAAGTCTAGTTGGCGTAATTGTTGTTTTCTTATTACATAAATACAAAGTAAAAATTGATCTTAGATGAATAATTTTCGGGATGTTTGTATTGAGCATCGTTTGAATTTCATTATCATTCATTTCAAATAAACAATTTATTTTAATTAGTTACTTTTCGATTAACGCACTACAACAATTGGTGTTTAGTATGTTCCTGCCAGGATTTTATAGCAAGTCATATCAATTATTTGAAAAAGATAAGTTCCATTTACAAAATGGGTTATCGATAGTGTTCAGAATTATAATGTCTTCATTATTAATAATTGCACTTACAGCAATTAACAATTTAGCTGGATACTCATGAACTTACATTGCATATTCGATAATAGTTATAGTTTGTGGAGTCATTGCTATATTTTCATACACCAGAATTAATAAGTTGTATAAGCTCCCTACTATTAAGAAACTTGATAATTTATGAGTTTTATAATTAGACAGCTAAGCTGTCTTTTTTTTATGGTTAAATGAGATAAATTGCATAAAATTTTAAGATTATTTAGAATAGTAAATCCTTAATTTTGAATATTTATGAAATCAAAAATTATTTGACACAAATATCTTCCGATATAGTAAATTATACATGATCATACTTGATGTTAATTTAGTTTGTATCAATTATTCTTCACTTAATTATTTTACGAAATTCAATTTACTTTAATGAATAAAAAAAATAAGTTGTTGATTATTAGTGAGTAAATTCTCTTCATATTAAAAAAGAAATGAAGACTTATTACATACTCAAAGTATAGTTCTTCATTTCAAATTTAATTTGTATTAGAATATCTAAATGTCAATTTTAAACAATCAAGAAATACAAACTTCTTATTCAGTCATGAAGTTTATTATTTGTTCTTCAATTGCTTCGACTTGATTTTCTATATCCATTTTTGTGGAGTTTCGTTTTATTCAATCGAGAGTAAATATAAAATTACTATTTCTATCAATTTTCTCTCTTTTAAAGTTCTTTAAAGTTATTGGTCCAGAATTTGTGTCTATGTATTCAACATTATTTTTTTTCACTATATCAAATAGCGCTCTTTCTAAGTCAGGTCTGTTTATAACGGATGATACATATTCTCTTTCTTCATCTTCAATCTGAATAATTCTTTCATTATTTTCATCCCCATCTGAGTCGTAAAATAGACAAATTTTGTAATATCTAATTATTGATAAATCTCTAACTATATTTAGCATTTTATCAATTTGAGTCTTCCCATTGCAATCAATTATAGTATATGGATTCTCTAAATCGTTTTTGCTTATAATGTCATTGATTATGCTATTGTCAATTAAACCTTCAATAAAGAAACATCTTGATGAAAATAGGAAATCAGCTAACCAGGCTGTTATTCTGGAATTGTTTTCAACTAAAGTTTCGGTAATTATATCATTATCCAGAGTCACAATTGTAGATTCTTGTTCATTATCATCATATTTCGTAAAAAGAAGATATTCGATGTTGCAAGTTGATTCATTAATGAATTTCTTTCTATGTCCAGCAAATATTTTTTCTAAAAACAATGGGGAATGTGTTGTTACTATAACATCAAGCTTTTCTGAAATTTCTATAATCATATTTGCTATTTTGTGAACTAATTCTGGGTGCAAGAATTTTTCGACTTCATCTATTATTAATGTGAATTCCTCAGTAGGCATTATTTGACCATCGGATATCATTTCATATAGCAATTTAATTAATGAATAATTCAAGCTACCAGAACTACCCATTGTTCTTTTGTTATTATTTAAAAATTCTAAAACCATAAAGTTGTATTCAAATTCTTGTTCCAAACCTCTCGTGTTAAAACAATTTCTAAAATATGGTTCAAAAAATGGATCATAAATATCTGTCATTCTATTTTGAAATCTATCTGCATTATTTTTGAATAAGTTAATTTTTTCATAATCTTCATCATTACTTATTCTTACTTTAAATGGTTTTGCAAATTGTGTGTTCAGAAAATCAAAAACCTTTTTATGTGGAGAAAATACTGCATTTTTTCCTGTACCACCTGTATTTCCCTTAAGAATTCCTTCAAGGTCAATTTCAGCTTCAATGAATAAATTATTAGGATTTGTTTTTGGATATCTACTTTCTAAATATTTTGTTTTACCAGTTTTATTTTTTCCGAAAATAATTTTTAAACTCATAAGACTCCTTGTGTTTTTTATTATATATTTGAATTATATGTCCTTCAAGAATAGTTCATAGTTTTTTAATGATTTTTTTAATTTTATAGGATAAACCTGATTCACTAGTGTTAAAGTTTGAGAAGTGACTAAATTTTAAAAGCAATATTTAGGTATCCAAATAAATTTTGCTAAGATTCAAGAAATTTAGGGAAGAAAAATACAAATGATATTTTTATGTATTAAGTGATAAAGAACTTAATTATAAAAAAGAATGAGCTATAGAAACTCATTCATTTAAAACGTTTAAACTATTAAAATGTTTAACCTATAGCTGTAGGCTAATTTACTATATTATTGCAAACATTGATAGTGTGATAAACAAAATAAATACAAAAGAGATTGAATCCAATCTATCTAAAATACCACCGTGCTCTCTTAATAAGTTTGAGAAATCTTTAATTTCATTTCTTCTTTTTATGAGTGAAAATGCTAAGTCTCCACAGATTGCAAACATAGGTGCAAGGAAGATAAATAACATTAAATATACAAACATCATATTTAAGCTATTAGTATCTACATTTCATGGCGTCATCATTATGTACATTAATGTTTGCTTTTTATCTGATGCTATTCCATAAGCTATCCCCATATATGCTAATGTAACTGAGATCGCAACAATAATTCCGACAATAGCACCTTCAATTGTCTTTTTAGGACTAATAGCTGGAGCAAGTTTTTGTTTGAAAAGCTTGTGTCCTAAAAGCTTACCTCCAAAGTATCCTCCAATGTCGCAAGACATTGCAATGAATACAATTAATAAAATAACTTCAATAGCGTAAGTTTGCGCAATCAATACCATAAATGATTTTAAGAAGTATGTTAAGAATGAAAAGATGAAAAAGAATGATAAAGCTTTAATTGCTAAATATTTGAGATTAATGTTTTTAACAGTTAAAAATCTAACTAATACAAAAATTAATGTAATTGTTAAAGGTCATATTGCATCAAAGAAACTAAATGCACCATAAGTAGCATCTGTAAAGACTGAACCAATTTGTAATATATTTTTATTAACTAAAATACTTTCTGAGGAAATTATCCGAGTTGTTAAGAACTTAAGAAAGTTTGGATAAGCAAAGAGCAACCCAACTGCTAAAGCAGGTAAAACTCATTTAAATATTTTATGGTTTTGTAGATATGCTTTTGATAGTTCATAATAAATTCAAAAAGCAAATCCTACAAAAATCAAAATAGACAATGTTCTTAAAAACCAAAATACTCCATCATTAAAGTTTTTATATAAATTAAAATCAAAAGAGTATTTTGATACTGTTAAAAATATAACTAGAACAAGTCCAATAATTAGAGCAGGAATAACTCTATTTATTCAAAAAGATTTTTGTTCTTCTTTTTTCATTATTTCCTTTCTTAATCTTCAAGTTCTTGAAGAAATTGAAGATACATATGCAAGTACCCTTCAGGTACGATGAATTTTTCAATATTAAATAAACTTTTATCAAAATATCTAGATCAACCTCCAGAAATTATTGAGTTTTCTGGTTTATCAAATGAAGATACATAACCTGATAATAAAGAGCTTAAACCATTTAACATAGCTGTTTTTGTAGTTGTTCCTACTTTAGTTCCAGGTACTCTTAATTCATTTTCAATTATTCCAGGAGCTACAAATGGCATATCGAAAAAGTCCACTATTCTAGCTATTGAAACACTTTTAAGAATTAAGTTTTCCATTTTTAAATTAACTCAATATGTTCCTAATAAGTTAATTGAATCTTTTTTATATTTAATTGAGTTTATAAGTAATGCTGATAAGATATCAAAACCAATAGAACCTTTGCGTTTTATATTTTTATCAATTAAGTGAGACATCCCTTTAATAATTATTTTTTTCTCATCGTTTAAGTAAACTAAATCGTTAGACATAAAATTCAACTTACTTGCCATAGCGAAGATAATGGTTTTACATAAATCCTCATCTGTATTAGTTGCAGCTACAAGGATTCTCGTGTCTTCAAGATCTTTAAGTATTTTAGCGAGCTCTTCGGTAAAAGCTAAGTAGTCAATAATTTTTGCCTTACCTTGTTTAATTTCATTTGTCCTTAAGTCGACTTTGTAATTAACTATTTTGATGAATGTGTTACCCAAATCCATAACAATATATTTTGATAATTTTTTCATAGTTATTAATTTCATTTTATAATTCTTAATTATATACTTTTAAAAAATAAAATGTGGAGTTACATATGAAAAAACCGATAAATATTGGACATACAAATAAGACATATATGACTGAAAATTCAATCTATCAAGAAAAGGTTTTAAATAAATTCAATCATAAGTTAGATTACGCATTACTTGAGAAATTTGATTTTGTACCTCGTTTAATTAATGAAACAGAAAATTCTGTTGAATGAGAGTATATTCAGACAAAACCATTGGTGTTTACAGAAGATGTTTTGACTCAAATTGCGAATAATTTTAAAACATTACACGATTCAAAGCTACAGTTTCCTAAAACAAATGTAGCTTCAAGAGTAAAAGAGTATAGAAGAATTCTGAATGAAAGAGGAATAAAAATTGATGTTCTTAATGATTACTATAAGAGAATTAATTTAATATTAAAAAACTCTGAATCAAACAGACCGTTGCACAATGATTTATACTTAAACAATATTCTCCTAGACTTAAACGAAAAAGTTTACTTTATCGATTGAGAGTATGCTTCAATGGGTGACAAGCATTTTGATTTAGCTTACTTTATTTGTGGTTCATACTTAAATAAAGAGCAAGAAGAGATTTTCTTAAATGTTTATGATACATATTGAGAAGAATATTTAATTCAACAAAAAATATTAGTTTATTACTTAACAATTCTTTGAGTGAATGCTCAAGAAACAAAGCCATTTGATGACGCAGGTTTAATTGTTAAATTAAAAGAGACCGTTAAAGAATATGAATATAAGAAATCAACTAATACCTTTAGGAGATAGGGGCAGAAGTTTTAGTGAATAGAATATATTTCTATAATATGAATCACAAGTGTCGTTAAATTACTAATTTTTTAAAATAAGATAAGAAAAGTGGACAGAGGTCAAAACTGTCTACTTTTCTTATCTTATTTTGTAACAATTCAATTTAGCAATTGTATTAAAGCTATAATTTGAAATATAAATGACTATCATGCAATTGAAATGCTATTCTTATGTGGTCTTTCATCAGTTTTATAGGTCATTTTTTCTTTCAATATTTAAATTTTTAAAAGATAGTTAATAAAAAATACTATATATTAATTATAATAATATTTTTATAACTTATACAAGGTGGTGAAGTAATGGAAGGATACAAAAATCAAAAATTTAATTTACTAGCTAACAAATTAAATTTACCTTTTATCGCATCATTTTTGGATGCGAAAATAGATAGCAATAGTATTAAGGTTGTTAAAAATTCAAATACAAATGAAGAAAGATTAGAGGTTACTTTAACTCTTTTAACAATTCCATCGCTTGAAGATTTATGAACTTTAACAATTGCAGCTATAAAAGAAAGAGTTAATTTCAAATTTAAATACGATAATAATGAATATTTATCGAATCCATTAGTTCTTAATTATTTGGAATATGTAGTTAAGAAAACTCTTCCAGATAATAGTGGAATTGCAAGAGTATTAAGATTTAAAAATGTTAATTATGATGAACAAACAGGAAAATATTTAGCACATATTTTTGATTATCAAAATACTCCTGAATTTCAAGAAGAACTTAAGGTAGTTAATAAGTATATGAAAGAACTTTTTGGTTTTGATGTATTTGAATTAAATGTTAAAGTCAATACATTTGATTTAAAAGAACAAATCAACAATAATATCCTTCAAAACTATGACAAAATCAAAAATCAATTTAGCGATCACGAGACAGTCTCAACTTCATCTAAAAAAGGTTCAATCAGCTATGATAAAGGAAGTTGAGGAAAAAGACGTTCACCTTCTAGTTATACAAAATACACAATTCAAGAAGTTCACGAACTTCCTTATGAAGATGAAACTACAAATGTTTCTGTAATTGGTTATGTTTATAAAACTGATGTTAGAGACACTAACAAAGGGTTAAAAATTCATAACATTTCAATTACTGATTATAATGATGCTATTAGTACAGTTTTCTTTGAGAGAGAAAATAATAAAGATGTTTATGTTCCAAAAATTGGAGATACAGTTGAAGCTATGGGTAGAGTTTCTAATCCATATGGTTCAACTTACAATGGTGTAGACAAGTACAATAAACAAATTACAGTTAACTCTTTTAGCAAAGTTGATCCGCTTACAGAAGAGCAAGAAGATTTAGCTTATGAAAAAAGAGTTGAGCTTAGCACAAGAACAAAAATGTCAACTATGGATGGACTTTTAAATGCTGAAGATATTGTTTCCATAGTTAAACAATATGGACATTCAGCAGTTGCTATAGTTGATTCAAATGGTGTGCAAAGTTATCCAACTTTCGAAAAAGCTGCTAAAAAAGCTGGTATTAAACCAATTTATGGAGTTAGTTTTGATGTTATTTCAAAAAATCATAATTTCTTATTAAATTATTCGCCAGATAAAAATGCAGTTTTAGAGCAAACTGAATTTGTTGTGCTTGATATTGAAACAACACACTTATCAGCGCAAACAGGAGAATTAATTGAATTTGGTGCTCAAATTGTTAAAGAGCATAATGCTTTTAATCATAAAGACTTACAATTCTTTGTTAAGGCACAAAAACCTCTTAGTGCTAAAACAATGAGTTTAACTAACATTACACAAAAAATGTTAGATGAAGAGGGGATTGAGTTAAATGAAGCTCTTGACAAAATTTATGATTTATTAAATAATAAAGTTTGTGTAGCTCATAATGCTAACTTCGACTTTAACTTTATTATCCAAAAGTTCATTGAGCAAGGGAAAAAAGTTCCAAACACATTCTTTGTCGATACACTTAACATTTCAAGATTGCTATTCCCTGAAAAACGTTCACATACGTTAGGAAACTACTGTTCATATTTACAAGTCAGTTATGATTCAGCAGTAGCTCACCGTGCTGACTACGATGCTGGTGTTCTTGCTAGTGCTTGAATTAAGTCAATTCAAATGTTAAAAGAGAAAGGTATTTTAACATTTGATGATTTACATAATACTTATGAACCGAATGTTTACTCACATGTTAGATCAAATCAAATTTCTGTTCTTGCTAAAAACCAACAAGGAATTAAAGAAATTTCTAAATTAATCACACTTTCATTAACCGAAAGATTCTTTAAGTCTCCTAAATTATTTATGGAGGACATTAAGAAGACTGAAAACATTTTAATAGGGTCAGGTGGACTTAAAAGTAGATTTATAGACAACATTTTCTATTCGTCAGATATTGAAATTCAAAAGTCAGCAGAATTTGCTGATTATATTGAAATACCACATCCTAATGCACTAAAACATTACTTAGAACCACAGGAAAAATTTACTCAAGAAGAAATTTATGATGCTATTAAAAGAATGATTAATTGAGCAAATAAGCTTAACAAAATTCCTGTTGCAATTGGGGATGTTAGATATAAAAATAAATTAGATAAGGAAGTCTTCAGATGCCTTGTTTATTCAAAAGGTATTGGTAACTCTTCACACTTCTTATTTGACCATAGAAAAGTTGAATTTGAAGGAAGAAACTTCTTATTACCTGATTTAGAGTTTTATACAACTGATCAAATGCTTGAGTCATTTAAATTCCTAAATGATGAGCAATTAATTAATGATTTAGTTATAGTAAATACAAACAAGATTGCTAGTTTAATTGATCCAGAAATTAAAATTGTTCACGACAAACTTTATACACCTAAATTTGATGATTCAGCAATTAAATTAAAAGAACTAGTTTATAAAACAGCGCATGAAAGGTATGGAGAAGTACTTCCTCAAATGATCAAAGAAAGACTACAAAAGGAAATCACACCTATTCTTAAATATGGATTTGATGTTATTTACTGAATTTCACATATCTTGGTTAAAAAATCATTGGAAAGTGGATATCTTGTAGGTAGTCGTGGAAGTGTTGGTTCATCTTTAGTTGCTACATTTGCAGGTATCACAGAAGTTAATCCATTACCAGCTCACTACATTTGTCCAAATTGTAAAAACTTTGTTTTAAATGAAGATTCTAATATAACTTCAGGATTTGACTTAGATGATAAAAATTGTGATAAATGTGGAACACTTATGAATAAAGATGGACACACTATTCCATTCGAAACATTCTTAGGATTTGATGCCGATAAGGTTCCGGACATAGACTTAAACTTTGCTGGTGACTTCCAACCAATTATTCATAATGAAGTTAAGAAACTTTTTGGTGACAGTCATACTCTAAGAGCTGGAACTATTTCTACAATTCAAAGCAAAACTGCCTTTGGTTATGTTAAAAAAGCTAATGAAGAATATAACTTGGGTTATTCAAATGCTTTTGTTGATTATTTATCTTCGAAACTTGAAGACATTAAACGTACAACAGGACAACACCCTGGAGGTATCTTAATTATTCCTAAAGAATTCGATGTTGAAGATTTTACACCTGTTAACTATCCTGCTGATGATACTTCAATCGATTGAAAAACAACTCACTTCGATTATAGAGCTATCCATGACAATGTCCTTAAGTTAGACTTACTTGGACACATTGACCCAATGGCAATTAGAATGCTTGAAAAATTAACAGGTTTAGATGTTAAAAAAGACATACCTAAAAAAGATAAAAGAGTTATGTCGCTTTTCTCAACTACTAAAGAATTAAATATCACACCTGAACAAATTGGTGGTGAACCAACAGGTGCTTTAGGTATCCCTGAATTTGGTACATCGTTTGTTAGAAAGATGTTGATTGAAGCACAGCCTGAATCATTTGCTGACTTAATTTCAATTTCAGGTCTTTCTCATGGGACTGATGTTTGAACAGGAAATGCTCAATCGCTTATTAAAGATATGGGATTATCATTAAAAGATGTTATTTCCTGTCGTGATGATATGATGGAATACTTAATGAAGAAAAATATTGAGTCTAAATTAGCTTTCAAAGTTATGGAACAAGTACGTAAAGGTAAAGGTGTAACGGAAGAACAAGTTGCAATATTAAAGAAAAACAATGTACCATCTTGATACATTGATTCAATGCAAAAAATTAAATATATGTTCCCTAAAGCTCACGCTACTGCTTATGTGCTTATGGCTTGAAGAATTGCTTGATTTAAACTTTATAAGCCTTTAGAATACTATGCAACATTTTTCACAACTAGAGCAACTGAATTTGATTTACATGTAATGATGAATGACTTTAAGATTGAAAAAATTAATAAAAAAATTAAGGAAATAACCTTAATGAATGATAGAAAAGTTAAAGACGATCAGTTATTACAAACATTAGAACTCGCAAGAGAAATGTATGCACGTGGATTAAGTATTTCAAACATCAGCTTAACTAAATCATTAGCAACTGAATGAGTAATAGATTATGAACACAATGCTCTTATACCTCCATTTACAGTTGTAGGAGGACTTGGAGAAGCTGTAGCAACTGAAATTGTTAATGCTAGAAATGAAAGTGAATTTGTTTCAAAAGAAGACTTCAAAAAACGTGGAAGAGTAAATCAAACTCTTTACAAGATATTGAATGAAGAATTTAAGGTTCTTGATGAACTAAATGAAACAAATCAGCTAACACTTTTTTAAAAATTAAAAAATAACTTTGATAAATAAAAGTTTTATAATATTAATGAGGATATCTTTATAGTATCCTCATTTTCTTTAAATAATTATTTAAACAAAAGGACAAAAATGAAAAAAATTAAATCATTATTATTAGCTGTTGCAGGAATCACAACAGCTATAGCACCAGTTGCTGCTATCTCTTGTGGACAAAAAGATTGATCATTCATCACAGAGGTTAAATTAAATGACAGAGTTACAAAAGAAGTTGTAGAAGATCCTGCAAAACCAGCTTTAAGAGCTATCGTTGTTACTGATGCTGGACATGTAACTGACAAATCATTTAACCAATCTTCATACGAAGGTTTATTAAAATATGAATATCAAGTTAGAGAACTTACTGGTGCAGCTTCAGCTGGAAGTAAAATGGAACCAGAAACAGGAAAATATGAAAGTGCATATAGTTCACTATTAGGTAAATATGATATTTGAATTTTATCAGGTTTCACACACAAAGAAAAAATTGAAGCATTCATTAAATCACACAAAGCTGAAATGATTGCAAAGAAAGTTAAAGTTATCGGAGTTGACTTTACAATTAATCCTGATAATTTAGATGGATTTGCCGACTTCTATGGATTAGAATTCAAAGTTGCTGAATCAGCATACATCGTAGGTAAAGCTGTTGCAGAATTTATCTCAACTGATGACTCATTCGCGTACAAAAGAAATACAACTTCATTTGGTGGTGGAGAATTTGATGGTGTTGTTGACTTTATTAAAGGTTACTACAGAGGAATTGTTAAATATAATTCAACAGTTTCAGAAGCAGATAAAAAAGTTAGAGCAACACAAACAGCGATTGACCTTGCTACAGGTTTCGAACCAAATGATGCCATGAAGAACGTAATCGAAAAATCATTAGCAACAAAACCAACAGTTATTTTACCAGTTGCTGGTCCAGCCACAACTTTAACGTTAGGTAAAATTAAGAGCAGTTCTGAATTAGAGGGAATTGATGTAATTGGTGTTGATACAGACCAATCAAAAATTTCTAAAAACTTTGCAGGAAAATTCTATACATCAATCACAAAGAATATTTCACAAGCTGTTTATGACACAATCATTTACATTACATATGGAATTGATACAAAAGGATTATTTACAGCTAAAGAACCAACTAAATCATTTAATATTAAAGGTGATTTCAAACAAGGATGAGTTGGTTATGCAAAAAGTACATTAAAAGATGAAGCTAAAAGAGCTAAATTAAATGAATTATTAGCTAAATCTGAAACTGAATTTAGAGCATTATCAAATGAAGATATTAACTTTATCTCTTCATACAAATTAAATTCAACAGATTCTGATGATATGGCTCTTAAAGCTTTAGTTCAAGCACTTGCAGCTGAAATGAACAAATAGTTTAATAAGTTCATTTATAACCATATACACACCAGTTTTGGTGTGTATTTTCTTATTTTCTTTGAGAGAAAGAAATATTTTTAAAAACGGGAATATTTTAAAAAAAAAAACAATAAAAAATATATAATTAAAATGTAAATAATAGACCTTAAATTCTATTATTTATTTTTTTTAATATATTAAAAACACAAGGAAAGATATGAAACAAAACTTTTATGCAATAGAGTTTGATAATATTTCTAAATCTTTCGGTTCTATTAAGGCTAACCAGAATATTAGCTTTAAAGTAGAAAAAGGCACAGTTCACGCTTTAATTGGTGAAAATGGTGCCGGAAAAAGTACTTTAATGTCTATATTATTCGGGTTGTATGAACCTGATGAAGGAATTATCAAAGTAAATGAAAAAGAAGTTTTAATCAAAGGTCCTAATGATGCTAATAGATTAGGTATTGGTATGGTGCACCAACACTTTAAACTTGTTGATGTATATACAAACCTTGAAAACATTGTTTTAGGAGCTGAGGATAGAAATAAATTTACTAGAATCATTGATTTTAAGCCGGCTATTGAAAAAATCAAAACAATTCAAGAAATGTTCGACTTACATTTTGATCTTAATAGACTAACTGGTAAGGAAACAGTTGCAACTCAACAAAAAGTTGAGATTATGAAAATGTTATATCGTGATTCAGATATCTTAATTTTCGATGAACCAACTGCTGTTTTAACAGATCAAGAAATTCAAGGTCTATTGAATACGTTTAAATTGTTTAGAGAACAAGGAAAAACAATTTTATTTATTTCTCATAAACTTGCCGAAATTAAAGAAGTTGCTGATAATGCAACAGTTTTAAGGCATGGTAAGGTTGTAGGAAACTTTAAAGTAGCAGATGTTTCTATTGAAGAAATGGCTAGCCGTATGGTTGGTGGTGATGTTGAAATTATTAGAAATGAATACTCAGACACATCACAAAATGAAGTTATTTTCAAATTAGATAACATTTCTACAGATGGTGAAAAACCATTAAAAAATGTTAATTTAGAAGTAAGAAGTGGTGAAATTGTTGCTATTGCCGGAGTTGAAGGTAATGGGCAAACTGACTTAGAAAAAGTTGTTAGTGGAATGATTAAACCAACAACAGGTCAAATCCTTTATAAAAAGACACCACTTGTTAAAGAAAGAATGCAATCAATCCAAAAATCAAAAACAAGAAAAAATATAATCATGTTATTGGTTTCGTTATTTGTATTCTTATACTCAGGATTAGGTTTATTAGCTGCATCTAATTATGCAGAAAACTCTAATGCTGCAATCATGAATATTGGTGGAGGAATGCTAATTGCATTTAGCATAATTCTTCTTATATTGATTTTATTTTCAATATATGGACCACAATTTAAAGAAAAAACTATTTTTGCAAGGTCTAGCTTACAAAAAGAAATGACTAAGAAACAATATGTTGTTTTCAAGTTCACATTCATCGCAGTATTCTTGTTTGCTTTAATTGCCTTGCTATCTGTTTTTGGAATTTTATCATTCACAAAAACAGCTTCAATAATTGCATTAGTTTCTGGACTTATTGGAATTTGCTTATTAGTATTAACAATATGCTTATTATCAGTTAACAAATTATTGAATTTCAAAAATACATATAAAAAACTTTTAAACCGTAACAAATCATTCGTTACATTATCAAGTTTTTCTTTATCATTTGCAACTATTTCAATAGCCTTAGCAAGTGTTGTTGCATTTTCATCAGCAACTGCAGTTATTATGGGATTAACTATCTTATTCACTGTTTTATCATTTATCTTTACAGTAAGTGCATTAGCCACATATTTCTACTTATCAGATATAAATGAAAAACCAGAGAAAAATGATGACTTCTTAGTTATTAATGAATTATCAGTTTATGATATTTCTAAATTAGGTCTTTCATTTATTCCGAGTGATAGACATAAACATGGATTGGTTCTTGATTATAATATTAAAAACAACACTGTTTTACGTAGACTTTGAGATAAAAAATACAATAAATTTGGTATTTTTAACTCTAAGTCAGTACAAGAAGATACAGAAGATATTATCAAGAAATTTGACGTTCGTGGAGCAAGAAATGGATATTCAATGTCCAGATCCCTTTCAGGAGGTAACCAACAAAAATTCATTGTAGGTCGTGAAATGAACTCACCACATGATTTCATTTTAATCTTACAACCAACACGTGGACTTGATGTTGGAGCCATTAAAAATATCCATGAAAGAATACTTAAGGAAAAAGCTGAAGGTAAAGCAATCTTATTAATTTCATATGAATTAGATGAAGTTCTAGCTTTAGCTGATAAAATCGCCGTAATTAATACAGGTGAAATTTTAACTGTTAGAGAAGCTAAAGACCTTACAAGAACAGAAATTGGAGTTTATATGGCTCATAAAAAAGGAGGTGAATAATGTTTACATTAACTGCAAATAAAGTTATGAAAAACTTTATGTTTGAAGACAAAAAATCAGCAAGAAGAAAACTTTATTCATCTTTATGAGCTGTTGTAATTGGTTTACTATTTGCATCAGTTATTTATTGAATTAAGGGTATTGTATCTGGTGTTGATACAAGTATCTTTAGTTTTATTCAAAATGTTTTCAATTTTGCATTTAGAAAAACTTTATTCAACAATACTTTATTACTTATTGTTTTCTTTTCATTAACTGGTTTCTCAGTTTCTATAGCATTTAAATCGGGACTTTTTAACATTGGAGTTGCCGGTCAAATGATGCTACCTGGAATTTTATTCTTTGCTATTTTAGCAGGGACAAGAGTTATACCGGAAGATGTTTCACTAGGTTTCTTATTTGGAATGTTATTTATGAGCATTCTTATAGGAGCTATCATTGGAGCAGTCCCAGGGATTTTGAAAGCATACTTCAATGTACATGAAGTTATTTCAACAATTTTTCTTAACTGAATTATTACTTTTATTGGTATTTGATTATTTACTGATTCAAACGAAATATTCATGCCAATTACAAATACAGATGTAAGAACTTGAATCGGATTAGAACACGGTGTTTCAGGTAGTCTTATATTAACTAAATTAGACAATCAACTTGGTATTAGTGTTGAAAAATTATTTATTTACATTGGACTTGGATTAACTGCGATATTAGCATTAGTAATTTGATTTGTATATTCAAAGACAACACTTGGCTACAAAATCAAAATGGTTGGGTTAAATAAAACTAATTCAAAATATGTAGGAACTAATGAAAAATTAGTTACAACTGCTGTCATGGCAATTTCTGGAGGATTAGCAGGTCTTGCTGGTTTCTTCTATATTGTTATTTGACAAAAGCAATTAATCATTAAACCACAAGCTCCATTGGCTGTTGGTTTCGAATCAATTGCTATCGCGCTTATTGCTCTTAATAATCCATTTGGTGTTATTGGTGCTTCATTCTTATATGCAATATTACAAAATTCACAATTAACATTTGCTTTTGATACAAGCAATGGGCCAACTGTATCAAAAGATTTCTTCCCAATTATTACAGGTATCATTATCTTTATGGCAGCATTATCAGTCATGTTCTATAAACTTAGACCAATGCATTATATTTGAAAACAAATTGTATTAATGTGTCATAAAGAATATTGACAAAATTTTGCAATATATCATAAATTCACGACAAGATCACATGTCAAAAAATCTTTCAGAAAAGCAAGAGCATTATATGTTGAAAAATTACTTTCTGAAAATTCAGAAATTTCAAATAAAGAAATTGATGAGAAATGTAATGCATACTTCAATGATTGAGTCATTGAATATAATAAAATGGTCGCAGAAAATAGAGAAAAAATAAACTCTCTTATTTCTGAATTACATGAATATAAAAAACAACAAAATAAAAAATTGCAAGATTTATCAACAAAATTACAATTTAAAGAATTTTATTCTGAACAATTAAATAAATTTGTTGAATATTGATCAATTAATGAACATGTTAAAGAATTAGATAATAATTCTCCTGCATACTTAAGAGCCTTAATGTTGGCTAAAGAAAAGGCTCATGCTGACTGAAGGTTACATGTTAAGGAAAATTATTTAGCAATATTTAATTCTGAGAAATTTAAAATTTTAGAGGAAGTTTCAAACGAAACAAAAAGAGTGGAATTTGAAATATTGGAATTAAAATCAAAAATTTCTAACACATCAATTAAAGATGAAATAAAAGTACTTCGTAAGTACTCAAAGGCAAAACGTGCAATATTTGCTAAATATAAACAAAATTATGAAAATAGAGTAGCTCAATTAATTGTTACTTTAAAAGGTCATTCAGCAGAAGAAAGAATGGCGATTTATGATGAGATTTCAAAAGAGAAATTTGCATTACAAAAAATTAGAACTGATTTAGGACTTGATGAATACTTAAGTGCTGTTCAAAAATCAAAAACACTTAGATCTTCAAGAAAAACTGTGTATGGTCAAGTTAAGACAAAAATTTACAATGATTTTATGCTTAAACATTTTGTTAATCCTTGAGATAACAGAGTAAAAAGAATTCAAGATCAAAAAGCAATAAATACTGAAGGGGATAATTAATATGGAAACAGTAATTGGTTATACAGTTTTCTTCTTCTGTTTACTTTTATTAGGTTCAATATCAGGTATTTTCTCTGAAAGAGCAGGAATTGTTAACATCGCTATTAATGGTTTCATGGTTTTTGGTGCGATAATGTATGCTCTTTTCAGTACGATTATTACAGATTTAATATTTAAACAAACAGAAACATCAATGTTTTGACAAATTCCAATAACATTATTGACTGTTGGTGCGTCAGCATTATTCTCATTATTATTTGGTCTTGCGACAATTAAGTTAAAATCAAATCAAACAATTTCAGGTTTTGCTATCGGATTGTTATCAACAGGTATAGCTGCGTTATTAGTGTTATTCTTGCTTGAAATTCAAGATAGTGGACAATCTATAACATTTTGAGATAGAGGAGAATTAGCATTATCTTCATCTGTAGGTTCATATAAAAATATTGTGTCATTTAAGACATTTATCACAATCGTAGTAGTTTTCGCTTCATGATTTGCTTTAAGAAAAACTAAATGAGGTTTAAGATTTAGAGCTATAGGTGAAAATCCACAAGCAGCTGATGTTGCTGGAATTAATGTTAACAGAATTAAATGACAAGCAGTTATTTTAGCAGGTATGGTTGCAGGTTTAGCAGGTTCATTCTATGCACAATGTAATATTGAACCATTCTCAATATCAAAAGATGTTCAAGGTTTAGGTTTCTTAGCATTAGCAATTATGATTACATCTAGATGAAGAATTTCGATTTCTATCTTTGTTTCACTTGTATTCTCATTTATGTTATCATTCTCATTCTATGGAACATCTTTATTAAAACTTGATAAATACTCTGGTTTATTTAAAGCATTACCATATGCAATCACACTTATCATAATGATTTTCATTTCAAAAACATCTTCACAACCAGCTGCTGCTGGTATCCCATATGATAAATCACAAAGATAATGTGATATAAGAAACGAATTTATAAAAGTAGTGAACAAGAAATTAAATTGTTCACTATTTTTTTATTATTATTTTGTAATACTCAACTAAATATTATCTATAATCTTCATCTTCCTCGGTATATTCATCATCTAAATGTACTTCATGAAAGTCATTACCCCCTCCTGAAATCACTACCCGTCTTACCTGTAACAATATTAAAGTGACTTTTTTCTCATTCGTGTTCTTCGGCATAACAAGGTTTATAATCAAAATGGAAATATTTCGGTATGCGAGGGTCGCTAGGTAGGTATAATTTTAAATTGTCTGAATTACTGTTATTTTCGAAGAATAATCATGGATTAACAAATCCTAATTCTATAACACACATTTTAACTTGTGATTGAGTTGTTTTCTCAAGAATGCCTTCATCATTTACTAAATGCGAAATACACACCTTCTCAAAGTATTTCATATACAAATCCTTTGTGTATGAAACCGTAGACTATCTGAAGCTATCTAAATCCTGAACTGCGATTGTTTCTAAATCGTTATTTGTAGTAGCACTTGCTTGATATACCGCCAATAGATGCTGATGCTATTGTAGAAAACCCTAATATAAGAAAAATTTTTTTAATTTTTCATTTTTTAAACATAAGATAACCTTTCTCTAAAATATTATTTTTGATTTATTTAATATATCCTGTTTATATGCCTTATCAAGATTGTGGATCACTTTTTAATAAGAAAATATTTTATTTTTTTCACATTCGTGAAAAATTAAGAAAAAGTTACTTGTATGTTTAAATATCCGACTAACTAATATGTTTAAATTTGTAAAAAACTATATAAAATATTAAATTATGTTTAAGATAAGAAATTTAAGTAAAAATACGTGAAAAGGACTAGCTCATATTATTTGATCTAACTCAAATTATGATGATAATTTATCTCCATATTCTAAGAGAATTCAACTTTTTTCATACATTTATGCAGCTATAATAACATTTGCTTGTTTAGTTTCTTTCTTTTCACTGATTACAGTTAAAGAGGGGCCGAACAAAGCTCATTTTGATCGTTTTCTAGTTGTTGTCCAAGTCATTACATTCTTTATATTTATAGTAGATTACTTTCTACACTTTATTACTTACAAGTATTTATATACAGATGGAAAGACTAAAGTCTGAAAAATCGTACTGAAGTATATTTTTTCATTCAATGGAATTTGCATTTTATTCTGTATTTTAGCTTCACTCTATGCAATCAGTTTTATTATGCCTGCATCAGAAGAAATTGCATATAACAAAAATGAAGAAGCAAAAATTTTCCATTTATTTAAATCATTTAACGTATTTAAAATTATCCGTTTCTTCTTTGTTTTAACATTATTTGCACCATTCCAAATTATTATTAATGTGTTTAAAAAACAAAGACAGATATTAACTTACATTTTTATATTAATCCTTATTTTAATTTTCTTATTTGCTTTATTAATTTGAAACAATGAAAAAAATCACTTAAAACAATCTCAAATTCAATACATCATTGATCACAAATGAGATCAAACATTTAATTTAGAGTATTTCAAAGAAATTAACAATCAAGAATACATTCAAAGAATACAAGACGCAACAAGATCTCATGATAAAGCTGTGGTTATCTTTGATTATTTATCATCAGTAAGTTATGCAGATTTACCAAATGACAATATTATTGGTTATATGGATGGATTTTTAGGTCTAGAATTTGGTTACGTAACTACATTTGGTTCATCTTTATACTATGTAACAATTACACTAACAACAATTGGTTATGGCGATTTTACACCTCATGCATCTATAACAAGAGGAATTATTTCATTCTTATCATTAATGTCTGTTGCAATTATTGCTATTCCATCAGGTCTTATTGCTGGGGCATTTTTAGTAGAAATGCAAAAACATATTTCAACTGCAGGTAACAAAAAATCAAGATTTGGATTTAGAAAAAAATCAGATGATGCTGATAATCAAACAAATCAATCAGAATCTAATGAACCTGCAACAACTTCAGTAGAAAACTCACAAAATACACAAGAAACTCGAAAGGAACAAAATGATTAAATTAGGATCACACATAGGATTTAAAGCTCCAGATTATTTATATGCATCAGGTAAGGAAGCTATCAGTTATGGTGCTAACACTTTTATGATTTATTTAGGAGCGCCCCAAAACACAAACAGAGTTGATGTATCTAAATACAATTTAGAAAAATATGAAGAAGAGTTTTCTTCAATTATCCCTAAAGAAGATATTATTGTTCACGCACCATATATTGTTAATCCGGCCAATCCAGAAAAATCAACTTTTGCTAAAGATTTCTTAATTCAAGAAGTTCAAAGAATGGAAAAAGCAGGATTCAAATATTTAGTTCTACACCCCGGTGCAGCAGTTGGACACCCAACTGAGGAAGCACTAGATACATTAATTGACACTTTAAATGAAATAATTAAAAATACAAATAATGTTGTTATTTGTATTGAAACAATGTCTGGAAAAGGCACTGAAATTGGTGTTGATTTTGAACAAATTGCTTATGTTCTTAAATGAGTTAACTCAGATAGAGTTCAAATTTGTTTAGATACTTGTCATATGTGAGATGCAGGTTATGATCTTCAAGAATATGAAGAATTTAAAAAAGAATTGCTCAAATGAGATTTACTTAAGAGAGTTAAGGTTATCCATTTAAATGATTCGAAACACGAAATTGCTTCACATAAAGATAGGCACGCAAATATTGGCAAGGGAGCAATTGGATACGAAACATTAAAACAATTTGTTCATGATCCTGATTTTGATAATATCCCAATTATCCTTGAAACACCAGTTCCAGAAACTGGACCAATTTATAAAGAAGAAATTGCTTGATTATTAGAAAAGTAATAATTTAAAGTTAATGAATAACACTTAATTATTGGACTTAAATACTTTTTGTATTTTTCAGTTATAGTTTATAATATATAAAAATATTTATAAATATTAATTTTCATTCAATGTAAAGGAGAAAAAATGGCTAGAGAAGGTTTCACATTAGTGTGTGTTGAATGTAAAATGGAAAACTACATTTCAAAGAAAAACAAAAAAACACACCCTGAAAAAATTGAGTTACTTAAATTTTGCGCAAAATGTAACGCTCACAAAACACACAGAGAAAAGAAATAGTCACATTTTTCTCTATAATAATTTCCAATCTAGCATCTGCTAGATTTTTATTTAAAATGCATAAAAGTTTTATAATTATTAAATAATTAACGATCAATAGGAGGAAACTATGGATAGAAGAAGACTAGATCAAATGTTTGAACAAACAGGAGCTGAAGTTTTAATTTCAGAAGCACCTCAAACAAGATTATGATATGCACACGTTCAAACATCAGATGGATATATTGCAATTGAAAAAGATAAAGCAACATTATTTGTTGATGGAAGATACATTGAATACGCAACAAAGCACGCTAAAAATGTTGATATTGTTTTAATCAAAGGAAACTCAATGAAAGAGTGATTTGATAAAAGAAACTTCAAGAAAATTGTGTTGGAAAAAAACTACTTAACAAAAGAAGTTCAAGACAGAATTGTATCAATGGTGCAACCTGAAGAAATTTCATGAGTTGATGCTCAAGATTTAAGAATTGTTAAATCAGCTGAAGAACTTAAATTAATGCAAAAAGTAATTGATATTTCTCTATCAGCACTTGAAGAATTTAAACAATGAGTTAAACCAGGTATTTCTGAAAAAGAAGCCGGAGCTTATTTAAATTATTTACTTAAGAAACACGGTGGAGATAAAGAAGGATTTGATGAAATAGTTGCAACAGCTTCATCGTCAGCTGAACCACACCACCATACAACTGATAAACTTCTAGAGGAAGGTGAATTACTTAAAGTTGACTTCGGTGCTAAATATAAGGGATATACAGCAGACATTACAAGAACATGAGTTTTAGGAGGAGAAGATAAAGTTAAAAATCCTAAAGCGCTTGAAATCTTAAATATTGTTAAAGAAGCTGCTGCAGCAGGTAGAAAAGCTGTAAGACCTGGTATTAAAGCTTGTGAAGTTGATAAAGTATGTAGAGATTACATTGCTTCAAAAGGATATGCAGATTACTTCTTACATTCAACAGGACACGGATTAGGAATTGATGTTCATGAATGACCATCAGTTTCACCTCATTCACAAACTGTTTTAGAACCTGGAATGATTATTACAGTTGAACCTGGAATTTACATTGAAGGTTTAGGTGGAGCTAGAATCGAAGACGATGTTCTAGTTACTGAAAATGGTCACTATGTATTTTCAAGACCAGATGAACAATAACAACAATAATTCACAAATAAATTATGATGGATACTTACAAGTGGATTCTATCCATCAAATTTATTTCAGTGTTAGCGGTAATCCGGATGGATTACCTGTTTTTATAATACATGGTGGACCAGGAGGTCAAAGTTCACTTAAATCACTTGAATTCTTTGATCTAAATTTCTATAAAGTCATTATGTTCGACCAAAGAGGTTGTGGTAAATCAAAACCTAGGTTTGAACTCCAGAAAAATAATACTGATCAATTAGTTGAAGATATAAGAAAACTCAAGGAACACTTAAATATAGATAAAATGATCCTGTTTGGTGGAAGCTGAGGAACAACTTTATCTCTAGCTTACGCAATTAAATATCCGGAAGATATATTACATTTGGTTTTACGTGGAATTTTCTTAGCTAGACAAGAGGATGTTGATTTTCTTTATGAAAAAGGTGCTTCATTTTTCTATCCAGAAAAACATGATGAATTTGCTTCCTATGTAAAAGATGTAAATGGAAATAGCATTTTAGAAAAATACTATTCATTATTAACTAGTGATGATTTAGAAAAAAAATATAAAGCAGGTAGGGCTTTTGCAAAATGAGAAGAATCAATTGTTTCTATAATTCCTAAATTATTTGAATCAACTGATGAAGATGATTATCAAATTTCATTAATGGAATCACATTATTTTGTCAATAAATCATTTTTACCATCAGATAACTATATATTAGAGAATGCGCACAAAATAAAACACATTCCAACAGATATAGTTCACGGAAGAAATGATATTGATACAAGACCTATTGGTGCCTATTTACTATCTAAAGAATTAGATAATTGTAACTTATATTTCATAGAACAAGCCGGGCACACACAATGGGATATAAACAATAAAAATAAATTAATTCAAATCTTTAATGAACTTAAAGAGACATATAAATAATTCAATTTCCAAGATGCTTATCTTGGATTTTTAATAATTTTTATTTGCTTTATTAAAATGTGCTATAATAGTCTCGAACCAAATTAATACCGAAATAAAAAATATAAAAATAATTTTGAAAAAATAATTTTTATGTATAATATATTAGCAAATCAAAATGCCGATTTAGCTCAGCGGTAGAGCAGCTGGCTGTTAACCAGTTGGTCGTTGGTTCAATCCCAATAATCGGCGCCATTTATGGTCTGTTGGTGAAGCGGTTAACACACATGGTTTTCATCCATGCATACACGGGTTCGATCCCCGTACAGACTGCCATTTTTGGAAGATTAGCTCAGCTGGGAGAGCGTCGCCCTTACAAGGCGAATGTCATGGGTTCGAGTCCCTTATCTTCCACCATTGCCGTCTTAGCTCAGTTGGTAGAGCAACTGACTTGTAATCAGTAGGTCGTAGGTTCGAGTCCTATAGACGGCACCAAGCATGGTGCTTTTTTTATACCTTTCAGCACTAAAAATATGCGCGAATGGTGAAATTGGCAGACACGCTAGATTTAGGCTCTAGTGCCTTACGGTATGAGGGTTCGAGTCCCTCTTCGCGCACCATTAAAATATTGTTTTAATATAAAATAGTCGAATAAGTCATCACGCAACAAAATGTGTGATTTTTTTATTTCCTGTAAATATGTGAATTAAAACACAATATGGTCACTATGATGGTTTTAATATTCATCTGATTGATGCAAAAAGAGGTATCTACTCAAAATCAGATCTTAGAGGTACAGTTCAGGAAGTAATTATCACAAATTATGATATTTAATTAGTAAGATTATTTTCTAAATAAACAAAATAAAAAAATATTTGCTTTTCTAATTTAGTTCAACCACTTTATTGAAGTGGCTTTTTAATTTTTTACATCTTGCACACTATGTAAAAGCTATTTATTATGATCATAAAATAAAGTAAAATAATAGTTATGTATAAACACGAAATTAAGGAAATAAAATCAAATTTAAAAAAGCTTAAAGAAGAAACATTAAACAACAGAGAACTAATTTATGAAGCTCTCAAAAAAGATTTAAATAAAAATCCCTTAGAAGCTGAAGCTACTGAAGTAGGTCAAGTTTTAAATGAACTTAATTTATATATTAGAAAGGTAAAAAGATGATGAAAAAATAAAAGAGTAACAAACTCAATTCAGACTTTTTACAGCAAGACATACATAAAAAGCGAACCATACGGAAATGTTCTAATTGTATGTCCTTGAAATTATCCATTCAATTTATCTCTTGTTCCTGTTATTAATGCAATAGGAGCAGGTAATAATGTAATATTAAAATTATCTGAATTATGTCCTAACACAAATCAGGTTGTTAAAAAGATTTTAACAAGCGTTTTCAATAGTACACAAGTCAAAATCTATGAAGGCGACAAAGAAATAGTTGGGCAAATTTTCTCCGAAAATAAGATTGATTTTATTTTCTTTACAGGTTCAGAAAAAATTGGACAAATTTATTATAAGAAAGCTGCTGAATTATTAATTCAATGTGTATTGGAATTAGGTGGAAAATCGCCTTTTATTGTTGGATACACAGCAGATGTGGAAGAAGCAGCTAACAAATTGGTTTTAGGAAAATTACTTAATGCAGGTCAAACATGCATTGCGCCTGATTATGTATTAGTGCATAAAGAGAAAAAAGAAGAGTTAATTCAGGAAATTAA
This sequence comes from Mycoplasma sp. 1232, assembly GCF_034863345.1. Lineage (NCBI taxonomy): Bacteria > Bacillati > Mycoplasmatota > Mollicutes > Mycoplasmatales > Mycoplasmataceae > Mycoplasma > Mycoplasma sp. 1232. The sequence continues at coordinate 58,807 of NZ_JAYFFB010000003.1, read as the reverse complement.
CAATTCATACCATTCTATTTTTAAAGAAAAAAATGCAATGAATGAGGATGTTGCAAGAATTGTAAATAAGGAACATTACGATAGATTAGTTAAATTAGCACCACAAGCTAAAAGGAATGAAGAAACATTACAATTTGATTTAAATATCTTAGAATTATCAGATAATACAACTCAGAAAGTTATGTCTGAAGAAATTTTTGGACCATTGTTGCCTATTATTACTTTTAATGAGTTAGACGATGCAGTTAAATTTGTAAATTCAAAATCTGAACCATTAACAGCTTACTTGTTCACGAGAAATGGTTATGAAATTGATAAAGTAACTAATGAAATTAAAGCTGGTTCAATAGTAATAAACGACATACTTTTACAACTACAAAATAGACGTTTAGCGTTTGGTGGTAGAGGTAAAAGTGGAATTGGTAAGTATAGAGGTAAAGCTGGTTTTGATACATTCACACACAAAAAACCTGTAATTTATAAAACACAAGTCTATAAAGAAAAGAGAACTTTAAAGATATTGCAAAATAAACCAAAAATACTCAAACTACTTCAAATTTTCAATAAATGATATTAGACATTTAGGCCTACTAGATAGGTCTTTTTTATTTATTAAATTAATAATTTAATAAATAGGAATTATTATAAAATTAATAATATGAAAACAAAGGTAACAGCTAAGCTTATGTCGTCATTATCGGAGTGAGGACTATTACGTAAATGAACTATTAAGAATATGGTTTTTATAGCCATCTTAATTGCTATATCAGTTAGCTTTACCGTTGTTGCAGCTCAGTTAATGCCTATTGTTAATATTCCATCATTCAAATTCTCATTTATAGGATTACCTGTAAAAATCACAGGTTTTGTTTTTGGACCTGTCATTGGAGTTTTTGTTGGCGTTGTATCAGATTTATTATCGTTACTTTTTGTTCCACCTGTTGGTTATAACCCGATGTACACTCTAGCGACAGCTATTAACGGTCTTATTTCAGGTATCTTCGGACTTTACTTTGTGTCGTTTTTACAATATGCTTTCAGTAAGGAATATAGACTTGAAAGAATTTCAATTAAAATTACTTTATTAGCTCAGAAATATAGAAAGCTTTCTAAAAATGAAGCTACTATGGAAAAAGCTTTTAAAGTTGGCGATAAGTTAATTAAACTTAATTCAAAAAGAGCATTCATCAGAGATGATAATTCAAAAGACATCTTAAAGAATGTTTATACCACTGCAGCAGTCTTTTTAATATCATTTGTAATTATTATAATAACTTACTATGTAGGTTTTTGAGTTCCAGATAAATATATTGAAAAAGGTTTAATTCCAAATCGTTGAGGATTACTTGCTTTAATGATTACAGGGATGTCATTATTACTTATTTTCATAATTGTCGCAAGATTCAAAATGAGGGTTGAGCGCTTCTTAATATTTGTCCCGATTATAGTGTTCTCTGCTTTCTTGGAACTTATTAATATACCAATTTTATCTCTTGGCGATAATATGAGTTTAGGAAATGGAGAAACAAAAGATATTTTCTTGTGAATAACGCAACATATTATTTCCAGTCCTGTTAAGATTTGATTTAACGTTTTTGTTATTTACTATTCATATTCAATCATTATTAAGTTGATTAAGAAAAATTCAAAATTAGGATACTAATGAAAAATAAAGATCTTCAATTAACAATTTCAAATATCTTTATAAAAAAGAGTGAGGAGCAAGATAAATGACCTTACTCTTCTATTTCTATTCCTGAAATTAAAATCTATTCTAATTCAAAAACAGCCTTCTATATTTCCAAAGATAACAAAAATTTAACTTATAAAAAAGTTAGAAACTTTGAACTTAAGGACAAGAATTCATTTTTAACCCTATATAACTACAATAAATTAATTGATGAAACAGATAGATACGATAATACTAATGATTTCACAAATAGAAAGAAAGATTTAGATTATATTAGTGACTATTTTGACCTTCTTGATATTAGTGATGACGATGATAACAACATTCCTTTAGTCGATATTTGACTTAGTTGTTTATCAGTTGTTAAGAATAAAGATAAGCTTTTAAAAGAACAAAAAGTTTATGAGCAATTTGCTCACCCACTAAAAAACCTTACATATGGACACATAAGTAATTTCATTAGCCACTTTAGTGAACTTTCAGATAACTTCAACGGTGACTTATCACACTTTTTCAATGCTGCTAAAGAAGCGTTTCTAAAAAAGGATAAACAAAACAAAGAAGTTCAATTAGGAAACATATTTTTCATTGCAAATGAGTTTAATAAAAACTTATTCAAAATCTTTATTGACTTGTTTAAAGTAGTTTCAAAAGAATTTATAGATATCTTAAACAACGTTGAAAATAATGCATTAAGTGATAAAAAAACTAAAATTCAAGAAAGTGAGTACAAACTTGAATTTATTGAAAAGATTAACAGCACAAGTATTGCAAAAGTAGAAAACGATCTCAAAATTAGAGACTTAAAGTTTGAGATTGCATTTTACAAAGAATATAAAGAACAACTCAAAGCTTATTCTCGGAAATACATTTTTTCAACTATTAAACAAATTAAAAAACAAATTAATGTTTTTGAAATTCAATCAAGAATTGCAGTCTTTAAAAGTCCTGAATATTTTGATTGTATAAAAGATATTTTAATTAAAAAACAAGAGCTCAAACTTTGAGAACAGAATTATTGAAATCTTAGATTCTTGAAGAAAGAAGATTTAGAACACCTTAAATCACAAATTGAGTCTGAAGTCAATATTTTCATCAATAAAAACTTTGGTGATATCAGAAATAAATATAAAAATACAACCGTAAGTAGGATTAAGAGTTTTATTTCTAGGGAATTTGATATTAATATCAATAGATTTATTAGTAAATCAAAAAGTAATTTTGAGTTTATTAAAAATCAAATTAGTAGCAATAAAGCAATAATTAAAACTATTCAATCTAAACGTTTTAACTATATATCAAGTTATAAAAATGAAGTTATGGTTCATGATTTTAGTCAAACAATTCAACTCGCAAATGCTGAATTAGAGTGAGAAACAAATACTCAAGAAAGATTGTTTAAGAATCTTATTAAAAATAAAGACAGGAAGCTCCAAGAATTTAATGCAAGTTATAAAAAGATTGAAAAAATGTTAGACAAAACAGTATCTGAACTTTCTGTTGTATTTAAAAATGATAATTCAGAAAACTTAACAAAAGTATTAAATAGTTTTGCTAATATTAAATTTTTAATGAAAAGCAGTTGAGTTTCTAAGATGTTATCAGATTTAATTGATTTTTCTAAAACAACTACAGCACCTAAGTTTGAGTTTGTTAAAGATTTAAGTGCAATGTTTAAATTTGTCGAAACATTTGAAAACTCGGCAATTACACACCACAAGTATTTAGAAAAATACAAGACTCTAGATACATTGGATAAAATCAAACTTAAAATTACAAAATTTGCATTGGATGAAATCAAGTTTTTATTCATCTCTGATGACATAAAAACAATTGCTCCTGAAGCTAGAAATGAATTCTATAGAGTTCTTTTCAAATTTGCTAATGCAAATAATATGAATATTATTATCATCACAGATGATCTTCAATTTATCAAAAATAGCTGTGATTATGTTTACTTCTTTGACGATACTCAAGTTCTTGAGTGAGGAAGGGTTTCTAAAGTATTTAACAAAACAGTTTCGCCGCTTGTTAAAATGCTTATTGAAGGCAAAATTCAATCACTTAACTCTCAAACAAACTCAAGTTATGTTGAGTCATTTGTTAAAAGAAACTCATTCTCAATTGATGATAATTTAGATCATTATGTTTACTGTACTCTTAAAGAATTTCAAACCTGAACTCATGTTATCCAAACAGTTAATGTAGAAAGTTCAATTGATTTAGGAGAAACTCAGACTCATACTTCATTAGTTAATCCAGATTTAGTAAGTGTATTTAATGAATCACAAGCTTTACTTACATCGCATGGAGTAAGTGTTAGAGAGAAAAAAGACAATCCAGTTTTGGAAGACTTAACTCTCTATAATGAACTTATTAATAATAAAAATTTAACTTCAATTTCGACAACTGAAGATGATGAAAATAATGAAGAATTAGCCTTTAGTTATGATGAAGAAACAAAATTGTAAAAACAACTTTGTATTTTGATTTTTAAAGTAAAATATTAAGCAAGGACAGAGGTACTTGCTTTTATTTTTTAATCGCAGGTTGAGAAATACTCTTATTAGCTGAACTGGGTAATGCCAGCGTAGCGAGTCTTTCTTTTTCGATGTCCTTTCATTCAAAAGAAAGGATTTTTTATTTCTATGAAAATAAAATCAAAAAGCTTACTATTTGGTGCAAGTTTACTTGCCCTAACAACATTACCAGCTGTTGCTGGTCAATGTTCTTCTGCAAGAGAAGATGAAAAAGTGACTACTTATACACTTTCTTTAATCAAACCTTATGGTATTGAAAATGCAGATACTTACAAAACTGAGTTAAATAATTTATTTAATTCAGAAATTCAAAAGATTGATAAATCAATCAAACTTAACATCAAGTTAGTTGAAGATGATTCATATAATGTTGCAAAAGATGAATTATTAAAAGGCGAAACTGATTTAGCTTTCATCAATTCAGGAACATTATTAAGCAAAAAAGATGAATTCATTTCAGAAAACTTATCAGTTGCACTTCAAACATTAACAAAACAATTTAAAGGTGACATTAAAGATGCAACTTATTCAAAAGATTCAGGTGCATCTTTAATGACGATTGCAGATGCTGAAAACGTATACTTCAAACAAAAAGACTGAGGGAACGGTTGAAATCAACCTGAGGGAGAATGAAATGGAAGCGTCTACCCTAGATTTTATTCAAATGAATTAGTACCATACCAAAGAGGATTAATTGCAATCGTTGCAACTCGCACTATGGCTGATGAAATTATTAAAGCTTGAAAAACTAAAGATTTAGAAAAATTTGTTTCATATGGAATAGGAATTGGTAAAAGCTCATCAGGAAGCAAATACCTATTACCAGAAGCATTATTTGCTAAAAACTTTAATACAGAAACAAACAAACCATTTGTTTCACTTGATCAATTAAGAGTTACATACTCAGATAAAATAAAACAAGCTAAATTAACTGAAGCTTCAACACAAGCTAATGCTAATATTCACATTTTCTTTGATAATGAAGGTTCTTATTCATATACAAAATATAAAGATAGTAAAGAGTTTTCATACAAGGTTAATCCAGAAGTTAGACCGGGTGAAGGAGGTCAACAGCAAGATATTTACTTCTTGACTGTAACAGACCCATTACCATACAATGTAGGAGTTTACAGTTCAAGAGTTACTGACAAAGCTAAAAAAGCTATTAACTCAGTGTTTAAATCATTGTCAGAACAAAATAGAGATATCTGAGGACCTAAAAATGGTTTCCACGGATACAAGTCAATTGATAATGAACAAACAGAATATTGAAATAAATTAAGTGAGATTTAAGAATGATAAAGTTTAAAGATGTAGTAATTAAATATAAAGATAATGAAAATTTTGATCTAAAAGATCTTAATTTTACTATCCCAAAAGGTCAATTAGTTGGTCTAATTGGAAAATCAGGAGCAGGAAAATCAACGATCCTTAAATCCTTTTATGACTTCAAAACTATAGCAAACGGTTCAGTCATTGTAGATGATTTAGATATTAAAAATTTAACGAAAAACAAAAAAAGAAAATATAAAAACCAAATCGAATATGTTGATCCTGATGGTTTAAATTTAGTTAATTACTCAACTTTTGATAATCTGAAATTTAATTACAAGCACTACAAAAACTTTATTTATAAGTTCTTTAAATTTATCGATAAGGAAACAAGAGATAAAATTTGAAATATTGCTGAAAGATTACAAATTTCTAACTTGCTCCTTGCACCAATAAATAAGTTATCTAGTGGTCAAAAACAAAGAGCTCAATTATTAATCAGTTTGATTAATGAACCACAAATTTTACTTGGAGATGAGCTCACAAGTAATTTAGATAACCAAAATTCACATAATGTTATGAAACTTTTAAAAGAGTTTTCTAAAGATAGATATACGATTATCGCAATTCATGATTTGAATTTAGCGGTCCAATACTGTGATAAGTTAATATCGCTTAAACGTGGAAAAGTGGATAAAGTATTTATTAAAGATGAATTTGATAAAAAACAAATAGAAAGTTATTTTGATGAACCAAACCAAGTTAACAAAATATCAAAATAAGTCCCTTTTCAAAAAGTGAATATTAATATTAGTTGCACTTATTTTATTAATAGTCTCAATGTATTATTTAGGTTTCTTTTCTCGGGTTTCGAATCCAGGTTGAAAAAGAGCTGCTAAAAATTTTACAAATATGTTTTCATTTGAGTCATATAACAAAAACTTAACTGAAAACTTATGAGAATTAAACTTTAAATACTTTATCCAGACAGTCAAAACAATAACTTGTGGTAGCATTTTAGGTTTTCTAGCAGCTTTATTTACAGGTTTTTTTGCTTCAACGAATATTCATAAACACAAATCAATACCTTTAATTATTAAAATAATTCTCTTATTGCTAAGAGCTTTTCCTGTAATTGTGTTTTTATTGTTATTTAAAATTTCCTTTGACCCTTATTTAGCTGCATTTACTATTTATTTCTGATTTACTTGATTATGATTGCACAAGTACATTAATGATTTAATAGAAGCAGCTGATACTAAAAAATATTGAAATGATATTGCAAAAGGATATTCAAAATTAAAATCATTCTATACAAATATTGTATTAGTACTCAAAAATAAGTTTTGAGTCAACTTCTTCTTATCTTATGAATCAAACATAAGATGAGTTTCAGTTTTAGGTATTGTTGGAATAAATGGATTAGGGTTCTTTTTCGGTGATTTAAGTAAATACCAAAAAAATATAGGGATAACCTTATTCTTTATATTCTTGTTTATATTAATCAACGAAGGATTATTATTCTTCTTTAATAAAGTTTTATTTGTTAAACCTAACATTACAATTAATTCTGAAGCAGACTTAAATAAATTCAAATATAACTGAAGAAAGTATGTTTTCTGATTTATTTTGGCTATTTACTTTGGGATATTTATTTGAAGTTTAACAGGCTTATTCCATAGTAAGGTAGACGTAAAAACATTCTCACTATTCTTTAAATCGCTATTTATTTGAGACTTCAGCGATGTTGTGAAAACTGACATTTATAAAGATTATTTATACATTTTTATGTGTGCATATGTGGCTGTTGCTCTTGCATTTATTTTCGCAATAGCTTACTCATTTATATTGTCAGAAAACTTATTTAATTCATATCTTGTGTGATTTAACAAAACGATTTTGATAATTATCAAAATCATACCTGCAGTAATTTGATTTTATATGTTTAATCCACTGATGAAAAGTCAAGTTGCAATAACTTCAGCAATCTTAATTTCATCATTTAGACATATGTGCAAGCAGTTTGCTGAATCAATTAACTCAATTGATAGAAGAAAAATTTCAAATATGCAAGCTCAGGGTAATTCGAAATGATTTATTTACAGAAACTTTATAATTCCACAAATTAAAAATCAAATAATTTCAACAAACTTATTTGAATACGAAAAATCATTTAGAAATGCAATTATTTATGGAGCATTTGCAAATATCAGTATTTATAAAACAATTAATAAATATCAAGAAACTCAAGAGTATTCAAAAATTGTTCCATTAATATTGCCTGCTTATGTGTTTTTAATTATGTTGGAACTTGCGTATTTAATCTTCAAAAACAAAGACAAACTCAAGTTTTATATCAATAATTCAAAGTTATGAAATTCATTCAAAAAGCAGCGAAATTTTATTCCAAAATCGCAAGATTTACTATTCTTTAAAAAAGATTTTTAACAAATTTTTTTGAGAAAATTTTACAAAATAAATTTTTAAGCCTAGGACATAGGTTTAAAAATACTAAAAAATATCTTATGATTTCACTTAAAATGCTTTAAAATACACCTTTAAAAATTACATTTTTAATGTAAAATTTATATACCTTTTATATAAATTGTACATAGAGGTGTATTTTTTTATTCTTATTGAAGGTTTATCTGCAAGAAAGGAATGACAAATATGGAACAACACAATTACAAATTACGTAAATTTGGTCCAAAAACTTGAAGAAGAGATTACTCAGTCACAAAGACTACTCTTCCACTTTTTGATATTCTTGAAACAAGTAAAGAAAGTTTCGAACTTTTTATGAACAAAAAGATTCAAGAATGTCTTTTAGAAATTTACCCTATTGAAGCTGCTAACAGAGAAGTTAAGCTTGAATACAAAAAGGGTTCTGTTAGATTAGAATTACCTTTCAAAAAAATCACTAGTGAAAGTGAAGAAATCAAAAAAGCTAAAGCGAAGGGAATGAACTTTAGTGCAAAAGTTTTCGTTACTTTAAAAAGTGAAGTTAAAAACTCAGGTGAAATTAAAGAAGATGAAGTTCTACTTGGGGAAATTCCATACATGACAAGTGGTGGAAGCTTTATTATCAACGGTTCTGAAAAAGTTATCGTTAGTCAGTTAATTCGTTCACCAGGAGCATACTTCGGATTAGGTGTGCGTAACAAACAATCTGATGACCTTTTCAACAAATTAGAAATCTTACCTAGAATTGGTTCTTGACTTGAAGTTTCTCACAAAGTTACATCATCAACATTAGATGCAGTTAAGATTAAAATTGACAAAAACAAAAATGTTAACTTAGCTACATTCTTAGGAGCATTTGGTTTTTCACAAAAAACAATTAGAGAGTTATTTGGTGAAAACAATGAATTACTTGATGAAACACTTAAGAAAGACAAACTTATCTTAAACTCAGAATTCACATCTGAAGAATTACTTGACGCGTGTCAAGAAGAACTTTTCAGAGGTTTAAGAAAAGGTGACCGTATTTCTGAAGAAGCTAAACGTTCATTATTACCAGGAATGCTTTTTGATAAGAAACGTTACAACTTATCTGTAACAGGTCGTCATATGTTAAATGAAAAACTTTCTTTAGTTGACAGAATTACAAACACATACTTAGCTAAAGATATTTACCTTAAAGGTGCAGATGAACCTGCATTTACAAGAGGAACATTCATCGACATTAGAAAAGCTAAAGAAATTCAAAACTTATTTAACGAAGGAAAAATTTCATACGAAAGAATTCCTGGAATTGATCCAGAAATTGTTTACCACCACGTTATTAAGAACAGCAAGGTGTTATCAAAGAGAACGCACATTGTTAAAGTTTGAGTTTACCCAACTAGAAAATGAATGGAAGAAAAACCAGAACAACCTGTTTTAGTAATCGGTAACGATCCAAAATCAGTTGAGCCACACTTATTAATTTCAGATATAGTTGCTGCAATTAACTACTACTTCAACTTAACAGATGGAATTGGTAAAGATGATGATCCAGATTCATTAACAAACAAACGTATTGTTTCAGTTGGTGAATTATTAGAAGGTCAATTATCAGTTGCTTTAACAAAACTTGAAAAAGCAACTCGTGAGCGTATGGGAGCTAAAGAAGCTGACAAGGTTACACCTAAAAACGTTACAAACAACAAACTTGTAACAAACCAAATGAAACAATTCTTTAACTCATCAAAACTTTCACAATTTATGGATCAAATTAACCCATTATCAGAAGTTTCAAACAAACGTCGTGTTACATCACTTGGACCTGGAGGTCTTAATCGTGATACAGCTCAATTCGAAGTTCGTGACGTTCACGCAACTCACTACGGAAGAATTTGTGCTATTGAAACACCTGAAGGACCAAACATCGGTCTTATCTTAAACTATGCAACATATGCGAAAGTTAATGATTTAGGGTTCTTAAAAACTCCATACTACAAAGTTAACAATGGGGTTGTAGATTACAACGACATTAGATACTTAACAGCTGCTGAAGAAATTGGATACTCATTTGCTCAATCATCAGTTCACGTTGATGACAACAACAACATTACAGATGACTTATTAACAATTAGACGTGATTACAGCTATATCATTGGTAAACCACATGAAATTGATTTCATTGAGGTTTCATCAAAACAAATTGTTTCTATAGCTGCTGCTGCTATCCCATTCTTAGAAAACGATGATGCCAACCGTGCACTTATGGGATCAAACATGCAACGTCAAGCAGTTCCATTAATCCAAGCAGAAGCTCCATATGTTGGAACAGGTATTGAGGCAGATATTGCTAAATACTCATCATACAACTTAAGAGCTAAAGGCGATGGGGTTGTTGATTTTGTTGATGGATCAAAAATCCACGTAAAACACTTTAAAGAAGTAAAAGATCCTAAAACAGGAGAAATTACAACAAAAGAAAGCTTTGATAAATATACACTTAGAAACTTCGAAAGAAGCAACCAAGGTACATTAATTCAACAAAAACCAATTGTTGAAGTTGGGCAAGAAATTAAAGCTGGTGACTTATTAGTTGATGGTTCTTCATTCAAAGATGGAGAAATGGCTCTTGGTAAAAACGTTCTTGTTGGATTTACAACTTGAAACGGATACAACTTTGAGGATGCTGTTATCATCAACGAAAGATTAGTTAAAGATGATGTTTATACATCAATTCACATTGAAGAACAAACAATTCAATTCAGATCATCACGTGCTGGTGACGATATCTTAACAAACGACATTCCAAACGTTTCTAAATACTCATTAAGAAACTTAGATGAAAACGGTATTGTTAAAGTTGGATCAGAAGTTTTAGCTGGTGACGTTTTAGTTGGTAGATTATCACCTAAAGGAGAAGAAAACCCATCTCAAGAAGAAAAACTTTTAATGGCTATTCTTCAACAACGTCCACAAACATCAAAAGATACATCTCTTAAAGTTAAAAACGGTCACAATGGTACTGTAATTCATGTTGAAGTTCTTTCTAGAGAAAAAGGTGATGTTTTAGAAGAAGGAATTGACAAGATTGTCAAGGTTTCTATTGCTCAAAAACGTAAAATCAAAGTCGGGGATAAGATGGCTGGTCGTCACGGAAACAAAGGGGTTATCTCAATCGTACTTCCTGAAGAAGATATGCCATACTTAGAAGACGGAACACCACTTGACATTATGCTTAACCCTCAAGGGGTTCCTTCACGTATGAACATCGGTCAAGTTCTTGAGCTTCACTTAGGAATGGCTGCTAGAAAATTAAATGTTAAATTCGTTACTCCATCATTCGATGGTATTAAGAAGTCAGACATTGAAGCTTGTTTAGAAGAAGCTGGATTAAACAAGAGTGGAAAACAAATTTTAATCGACCCTATTACAGGTAGAAAATTTGATAAACCTATCTCTGTTGGTGTTATGTATATGCTTAAACTTAACCATATGGTTGATGACAAGATGCATGCTCGTTCAGTTGGTCCATACTCACTTATTACACAACAACCTCTTGGAGGTAAATCTCAAAACGGGGGACAAAGATTCGGGGAAATGGAAACATGAGCTATCGAATCCTATGGAGCAACAAACGTTCTTCAAGAAATCCTTACATATAAATCAGATGACATCGCTGGACGTAATGCGTTATATAGTGCATTAGTATCAGGAAAACAATTACCTACACCAGGTATTCCAGAATCATTTAACGTTCTTTCATATGAACTTAAAGGTCTTGGAATGAAACTTGAAACAACTGAAGTAGAAAACTACGACAATGATTACGATGATAGTGAACAATATCACTATGTAGATTCACATGAAACAGGGGGAGATTGATATGAATAATTCAAATTTCGATGCTAAATCAGTAGAAGATAAAATCAATAAAATTACTCTCTCACTTGCAACAGATGAAGACATTTTAAAATGATCTCACGGTGAAGTTACAAAACCTGAAACAATTAACTATAAATCATATAAACCAGAAAAAGATGGTTTATTTGATGAACTTATTTTTGGACCTACAACAGACTACAAATGTCCTGTTTGTGGTACAAAATACAAAAAAAGTGATGAAAACTCAGTATGTACTAGAACACCTGCTTGTGAAAAATACAAACCAGTTATTTTACCTAAAATAACACGTAGAAGCAGAATGGGACACATCAAATTACACAACCCTGTTGTCCACTTCTGATTCTTTAAAATCGATCACTCAATTATTGCTAAATTACTTGGACTTAGAGTTGCTGACTCTTCAAAACAAGTAACAAAAGCAGACTTAGAAAAATTAATTTACTACAAATCACACATCGTTTTAGAAGATGGTGGTTTAGAGTCATTAAAGAAAAACACAATCATTGACATTAATGAAGCTGCAAACATTTATGAAGCTGCATTAATGGAAATGTTAAAAATGTATGATAAAGATACAGATGAATACGAAGACATCGCTACAGCTTTAGATGAACTAAGAACATATGCTGAATCTAAAATTGGTAAAGACTTCGGTATTGACTTCTATCAATACAACGAAATCATTCACGAATATTCAGATGCTAAAATTGACACAGGTTCAAAAGCGATTGAATATTTATTAACTCACATTAATTTAGAAGAAGAAGCTAAAAAAGTTCAAGCTGAAATCGATTTAATTAACCAAGAAGCTGACGAGAATGGAAATCTTTCTTCAACAAAAGAACAAGAAAGAGGAAAACTTTACAAACGTTTAACAATCATCAACTCATTTATTAAATCAGGTCAACACCCAAAAAATATGTTGATTTACAACTTACCAGTTATTCCAGCTGACTTACGTCCATTAGTTCAGCTTGATGGTGGAAGACACTCAACAAGTGATGTTAACGAACTTTACCGTCGTATCATTATCAGAAACAACCGTTTAGCTAAATGAAACGAAGCTGATGCTCCTATGTTAATTAAACAAAACGAGTATCGTATGATTCAAGAAGCTGTTGATGCTTTAATTGATAACAACAGAAAGAAACCTACACCAGTTACATCAAAAGATGGACACCCTCTTAAATCTATCTCTGATGCACTTGTTGGTAAAAAAGGTCGTTTCAGACAAAACCTTTTAGGAAAACGTGTTGACTATTCAGGTCGTTCAGTTATCGTTGTAGGACCAACTCTTAAAATGCACGAAGTTGGTATCCCAAGAGATATGGCTGCTAAATTATTCGAACCTTGAATTATCAAAGAATTATTAGAGAATGAAACTTCAATCACATCTGTTAAATCAGCTAAGAAAATGATTGACTCATTAAACCCAATCATTTGACCATATGTTGAAAAAGCTATTGATGGAAGACCAGTTCTTTTAAACCGTGCTCCTACATTGCACCGTTTATCAATTCAAGCATTCCAACCTGTTTTAATTAGAGGAAAAGCTATTAAATTACACCCATTAGTAACTACAGCATTCAACGCCGACTTCGATGGGGACCAAATGGCTGTTCACGTTCCTATTTCAGATCAAGCTGTTAGAGAAGCTCGTGAATTAATGTTAGCTTCTAAAAACATCCTTGGACCAAAAGATGGAGAACCTATCATTAACCCTTCACAGGATATGATTTTAGGTCTTTACTACTTAACTATTGAAAAAGCAGGACAACCTAATGAAGGTAAAATCTTTGCTAACTATGAAGAAATGATGTTAGCTTATGAAAATGGTATTGTTAACTTACATACAAGAGTTGTGTTACCAGTTTCTGAATTAGATAAAAATTCAGTTAAATTACATACATCAAATCCTTACATTTTCTCAACAGTGGGTAAATTCATCTTAAACAAAGTATTCCCATCAGACTTTGAATTTATCTTTGGTAAATCAATAGTAAGAAAAGAAACAGTTAATGCAGATGGTTCAATTTCAGTTTCTGAAAAAGAAAGATTAGACACATCAGAAAATGCATTAGACAAATACACAATGCCTTATGGAACAAACTTTGCTGAATATCTTAAAGATATTCCTGTTAACTTGGGATTAAACAAAAAAGACATTGCAAAAATTGTTCTTAATGTGTACAAAAAATATGTTGCCGTTGTAACAATGGAAGACATCGCAGGTGTTATTGATTCTACAGATGTAAACAACTTTGAAAGTCGTTTCAATGACTGTGCTGCATTAATTGACTATGCAGGTGAACGTATTCCTACAATTCACGCAACAAACATTTCAAACTTCATTAAAGAAGAATTCGAAAGAATCAACTTCATCATTGGCGCAGATGAAGAAACACACAAACTTAAGAGACAATGAAACATTAATGACTACACATTAGTATTAGAAAGAGTTTGATTCAGATATACAAACTATGTTGCTTCTATTCTTGACAATATCAAAGAATTAGGGTTCAAATATTCAACAATATCAGGAACAACTATTTCAATGAATGATATTACAACATTAGATACAACAGCTCAAAAGATCAAAGAAGGGGAAGAATACACAGACCAATTAAAACAATTCTTCCTTGAAGGTTACTTAACAGATGATGAGCGTTACAGCTTAACAATTCAAAAATGATCACAAGTTAAAGAATCTATTGAAAAAGATCTTAAAGAAGTTACAAAATCAGATATTGATAACCCATTATTTATGATGTTTACTTCAGGGGCTCGTGGAAACTCATCTAACTTTACACAGTTAGCTGGTATGCGTGGACTTATGAGTAACAACACCAAAGTTCTTAAAGCCGATGCTGAAAACGATCGTGTTGTTCGTTCAACAATTGAAGTTCCTGTTAAGTCATCATTCCTTAGTGGACTTAGTGCTTACGAATTCTATTCATCAACTCACGGGGCTCGTAAGGGGCTTACAGATACAGCTCTTAACACAGCTAAATCAGGGTACTTAACTCGTAGACTTGTTGACGTTGCTCAAAGTATTGTTGTTAAAGAAGTTGATTGTGGTTCAGACTTTGGATTTGTTGTAAAAGACATTAGAGATACAAAAACAAACACAGTTATTGAGTCATTACAAGAAAGAATCGAAGGAAGATTCACAAACAAACCAATTATTGATGCAAATGGTCACATTATTGTTGATGCAAACACATTAATTTCAGCAGAAATGGCTGACAAAATTGTTAACTTATACAACATTGACCAAGTTGAAATTCGTTCAGTATTATCTTGTCATACAAGAAACGGAGTTTGTGTTCACTGTTATGGAAAAGACCTTGCAACAAACCGTTTAGTTAACATTGGTGAAGCTGTTGGAGTTGTTGCTGCACAAAGTATCGGGGAACCTGGTACACAGCTTACAATGCGTACATTCCACACCGGAGGGGTTGCCGGGGTTGAAGATATTACAGGAGGATTTGGACGTCTTCTTGAACTTATCGATGCCTACGAAAAACCTTGAGGAAAACCTGCTGTTATCTCGCCTGTAACTGGAACAGTTGTTTCAATTGCGCCAGCTAGAGATAAAAACGGAAAAGAAAATGACATTATGCTTGTTGAAATTGAAACAACAAGACCAAATGGACAAAAAGAAATCGTTACAACATCAGGTAGAGTTTCTCAAAAATTACGTGTTAAAGTTGGACAAACACTTAGACCAGGACAAAAAATATTTGAAGGGCCAATTATTATTAATGACCTTCTTGAAGTTGCTGATACACGTGCAGTTCAAAACTACTTATTAAAAGAAATTCAAAGACTTTACCGTTTACAAGGTATTACAATTTCAGATAAGTACATTGAAATCATTATTAGACAAATGCTTTCAAAAATTATGATTACAGACCCAGGAGATTCAAAATTCTTCACAGGAAGCTTAGTGGATACATTTATCTACCAAAAAGAAAATGGAAGATTAATTGCTCAAGGACTTAAACCAGCTTATGGTCAAGTTAAAATCCGTGGAGCAAAACAAACTCCTTTATTAAGTGACTCATTCTTATCAGCTGCATCATACCAAGAAACAGCTAAGATTCTTGTTAACTCATCAATCGCAGAAAGAGTTGATAACTTAGATGGTCTTAAAGAAAACATTATTTTAGGTCATAAAATTCCTGCTGGAACAAACTCAAATTACCAACTTAAAGGTAAATATGACATTCGTGACCCACGTTCATACTTCACAAACAAAGTTATCTTAGATGATACACTTGAAGATGAAAATGGTAATGTATACATTTCAGAAGACTTTAACAAGTACACTTCAGACTTATTAAAAGAATCTGAAAAAATGGGTGACTTAGACGAAGTTTTAAGTGACTTAGCACAAGAAAACGAAGAATTACAAAACTCATTTGAAGATTCATATGCATCTGATGATGATTATGAAGAAGACTTCGTAAACGAATAATTTGAAAATCAGAGATTCAGTTCTCTGATTTTTTATTTAACTTTTTAAAAACCAAAAGCACGGTCTCCAAGCTTTAAAAGTTTAAATATACAAAAATTTATTTGTAATATAATTACAATATGAATTTAATAAAGATATTTGAGATGCAAAAAGAATTGGATAATAAAATCAGAGAAAAAAGTTTAAGTCTTAATCCGACATTTAACAAAGAAGACTTTATAGTTCAAAAAACTCTAGCGCTTTTAATAGAAGCTGCTGAATATGTAAATGAAGTTCAAAGTTTTAAATATTGAAAATCACAAAAGAATGTAAATAAATTAGCTGTAACTGAAGAATTTGCTGATTTAATCCATTTCTTAGTTAATTTTGCTTATAAATTTGATGTTCTACCTGAAATAGAACCAAAAATAATTAACCAGGATATAAACATTCAATTCCAACATTTATTTATTTCATTAGCAAACATAATGAAAAAAGTTAATAAATCAAATATCGAACACGCGTTTCAAGTTGCATTGGGTTCATTTGTAATGTTAGGGTTTACATATGAAGATTTATATGATGCATATGTTCTTAAAAATCAAAAGAACTACGACCGTATTAAAAATAATTATTAAAAAATAACCAGCTACAGAAGTTGGTTATTTATTTTTTATAAAAATTAAATTATCAAATTGCTTATTGTGCTTAGCAATTCATTTATTGTAAATTTTGAATTTGTGTTTGTATTTATTGAGAAGTTTTAGTCCAAAACCAACCCCAATAAATACTACATAAATGATAATTGATACTGTATTTTTGAATTCTCATTGGCCACTCAAAATTCAAGGGAAGAATGTGATTAATAAGATAAATGACATTATACAAATATCAATAATGTAAATAACTTTTTCTCAAACAGGTATTTTTGAAATTCTTTTCTTTGCAGCTAATCTGAATGCTATAAAGAATGTGATTAAGTCTTCAATTAATAATGCAATTGAGCTGGTTATAATTGTTGCCTTAAAGAACTCATCACTATATTCTTTATCTAAGAATATAGTAGGAACAAGTCATAATGTAATCATTGAAATCATTATTATAACTGTAGAGAAAACGATTGCATTTTTAAATTCACCCTTTTTATTTTTATGATGCAATGAATTGAATAAGTAACCATCTTCAGAAAGAGGAACAAGTTTTCTAGCAGTCGCAACTGTTTGAAAAATTCTAAATCCTAAATCATTACATAATAATCCAATAATGAAGATAGCAACTCCAAATGCACCTAATCCATAGGTGTAGATTTTTGAAATTTCGTTTGAGCCATCTCCATTAGTTACTTTTAATGAGTTTGGTAAGAATAAATAGAGTGAAAAGAATATTAGATAAAATCCAAATATGAAAGCTAATGATGTTAATAATATTTTTCTAAAACTCTTGAACTTAACATCTTTAGCCATAGCAGCAACATCTTCAGTTCCTGCAAAAGCATACATAAATAAAAGAACATCAGCGATAATTAATTGAGGTGTAACTTTTTTGTATGTAGCTGAGTTAGGTAATGTAGCTTCCTTCGAAACAGCGACTAACATTACAAAGATGGCTAAGATAAGTATTATTCATTTAAATAATGAGGCAATGAAAATAATTTTCTTATTTGTTTTTAATCCAATTGTTGAAATAGCAATTATGGAAATGAATAGTAAGATCGAAACCCCTCTAACTATTCACATAACTAAGCTGTGTTGAGGAAATTCTTCTGGTTTAGGCAGTATGATTTCAACAACATCAGCTAAGAATAAAGGTGCAATTGCTGATAAAAGTGGTGTTTGAATAAATTGGTTTCATCCGATGAAGAAAACAAGATTTCTAAGGCCACGTTTCTTTGATTTTGTTAATTTACCATCAACAACATCATCATCTAAATGTCTTGCGTAAGCATACGAACCACCGTAGTGATCGTTATATTGATTTGATAATCTGGAGAATACCAACATTATTCCGAAGCATATAAATGCTGAGAGTATCATTACAAGATACCCTCAGTAAGATATGTTCATAATTGTTGATATTGTAGTTATAAAACCTATACCAACGACAAAATTAATTGTAAAAAATGTAAAACTTTTCTGTGTGAACTGCTTTTGCATTTTTTATTATTTTGCTTTTATTTCGTTAGAAGGTTTTTGACTATTGAAAATTACGTTGTAAATTTCATCATATGTTTTAACAGGTACATATGTTAAGTTTTGTTTAATTTCAAAAGGAATGTCTTTTAAGTTTTTGATATTGTTTTCAGGTATGAAAATCATTTCAAGTCCTTTTTGACTAGCTGCAAATGATTTTTCTTTTAATCCACCAATTTCAAGGACTTTTCCTCTTAATGTAATTTCACCAGTCATTCCAATTGTGTTAGGAACTGGTCTTTTTGAAAGGGCAGAAATAATTGCAGTTGTAAACGTTACACCAGCACTTGGTCCATCCTTAGGAACTGCTCCTTCAGGTACATGAATATGAATTGTATTGTTTTCAAAATCAAACTCATCAACACCAAATTTTTCAGCGTTTGCTCTAACGAAAGTTAAAGCAATTTGAGCTGATTCTTGCATAACTTCTTTTAGCGAACCAGTTAACTTAATTTCTGATTTACCTGGGTATGTAGTTACCTCAATCGGCAATGTTGAACCACCAAATGATGTGTAAGCTAATCCTGTTACTAAACCTGGAACAACATCTTCTTCTTTTTCTTCTTGTTTGAATTTAATTACACCAAGTAATTCTTCGATTTTATCAAGTGTAATTACATATTCTTTTAATGATGGATCATCAAAAGTCTTAACAACTATTTTTCTAGCAATCTTATCTAATGTACGTTTAAGACCTCTGACTCCAGCTTCAAGTGTGTAATGTTGAATGATGTATTTAAGCACATCATCTGAAATTTGGAAGTATTTTTCAGCTAAAGTAGCTTGTTCAAGCACTTTTGGTATTAAGTGTTCTCTAGCAATGCTTAATTTTTCACTCAATGTGTATGAAGATAATTCAATAACTTCGACCCTGTCAATTAATGCAGGTGGTATGTTTTCATAGTAGTTAGCTGTAGCGATGAAAATACATTTTGATAAGTCATATTCGTGTTCTAAGTAGTGATCTTGGAATCTTGTGTTTTGCTCTGGGTCTAAAACTTCAAGCATTGCACTTGCTGGATCGCCCTTCATATCAGCTGCCATTTTATCAATCTCGTCAAGAAGCACAACAGGGTTTGAAACTCCTGCGTACATCATTCCTTTGATGATTTTTCCAGGCATAGCTCCTACGTAAGTTCTTCTGTGTCCTCTAATTTCGCTTTCGTCGTGAACTCCTCCAAGTGAAACTTTAACGAATTTTCTATTTAAAGCACTTGCGATAGCTTTTGAAAGTGATGTTTTCCCTGTTCCAGGAGGACCGACAAGGGTTAAGATAGGAACATTGTTAAATGTATTTGTTTCTTCATTGTTTTGAAATAATGAAAGGTCAATTTCAAATTTATCATCAATCTTGATTTTATTTTCATCAAGTTTTTTAACTTGGTTGTTTTTGATAATAACAGCTAAGTATTCAATAATTCTTTGCTTAATTTCATTTAAACCATAGTGGTGTTTATCTAAAACTTCTCTAACTCTGTTTATGTCTAATAATTCGTGTTGAACTTTTCTTCAAGGAAGTTTTTTAAGAGTATTAATGTATGTTTTGATGATTGAAGCTTCAGGAGAAACAGGAACCATTTCTTCTGATTTTTTAGTTTCAGCATCAATAAGTTTAATAACACTTTCAGGGAAGATGTCTTTGAATTTTGAATTGATGATTTGTGCATACTCATCATCAGATGCAGATGGGTTAAGTTCTTTAATTTGTTCTTGAAGAGCTTTTAATTTTTCTCTAAGTAAGAATTCTGTTTGTTGCTTACTTAATTTTTGTGTCATCTTACCTTTTAATTCTGTTTCTGCTTGAAGAATTTCATTAATTTTTGCAGTAGCTTGAATTAAGTAAGTTTGATATCAAAATCTGTTGTATGGTTCTTTGAAAATTTCAAGTCTTTCTGGAACAACTACAGGTGAAATGTGGTTTAAGAAAGTAGCGATTAATGCACTTGCATAATCTTCAGAGAATCTATCAGTTCTACCTTCAAAGTATCTGTTTGTTAAATCAACAATACTTGTGAATGTAAAGTGTCTTCCTGATAAAGGCTCAGTTTTAAATAAGCCAATAAAATCGGAATCGGCAAATTGTTGTGGTTTATCTTCTTCAAGGTCAATTCCGACACCTGCAAAAATTGAGAAAGTTTGCAAGTAGTCATAAACTTCCCTTAATTCTTTTTTAGATAATGTAGCAGGTAAGTCAACAAATGCTCCACCTTCTCCAGTTTCTGAACCTATGAAACCTTTATATTCAACGTGTGATTGAACTCCTTCAGGAAGAGTTTCAAGCATTTTAAATCCATTAGGTAAATAGAATTGTGAAATAACTTTATAAACTACGATAAATGAATCTGTTGTAGCTTTGTAAATTACTTCAAGTGGTTTTACATAGTTACCATAAACAATTTCATCTGTTGTTTCAGGTTTTGCATATAAAACAACTGCTCTTCCTGATTCTTTAAGTAATTCTTCACGGTTCTTTTTAAGATCTTCAACAAGAACTTTTTCTGTAACCTCAGTTTCCATAAAACCACCAGGAATTGAATAAAAATCTGGTGTTTCAAAGAATGTTATATAGCCTGATTTATCAGCTTTCGCTTTTTTAATATATTCATTAAAAGTCATCATTCTCCTTCTATTTGTCTTTTACAACAATGTTAACGATTTTTCCAGGTACAAAGATTTCTTTGACGATTTCTTTACCTTCTAATCATTTTGTTACTTGTTCTTTTGCTTTTTCTAAAACTTCTTCTTTTTGTGCTGTTTTTGAAACTGTTAATTCAGCTCTGACTTTTCCATTGACTGTAATTCCATAAGTTACTTCATCCATTTCTAATGCAGAATTATCTATAGCAAAGTCATATAGGTTTTTTGAGTCAAAGTATTTATTTGATAATTCTCAAACAACGTGTGGAATGAATGGTTCAAGAATGTTTAATAAAACGTAGAACATTTCTGTGATTAATTCAGGTTTTGTGATTGAATCATATTCATTCATAATTTCCATAGTTCAAGAAACTAAAGTGTTAAATGAGAATGAATTATCATCACTTTCAAATGTGTTCTTTTGTTTTTGCATTCCTTGGTAAAGTTTAAGTCTTGCAATTTTTTCTTGAGCACTTAAGGTTGATTTGTCAATGTTTTTAAAGTTTGAATTTACATCAATTTCAGAACTTCTATCGTAAATTCTATTGATGAATTTAAAACATCCAATAACACCTGAATCACTTCATTCAAGTTCTTTTTGAGGAGGAGCTGCAAATAAGATAAATAATCTAGTTGTATCAGCACCATAGGTGTTAATCATTTCTCCAGGTTCAACTGTATTACCTTTTGATTTAGACATCTTAGCACCATCTTTAAGCACCATACCTTGAGTTAATAAATTAGCAAATGGTTCTCTAAAGTTTACTAAACCTAAGTCAGATAATGCTTTGGTGAAGAATCTTGCATAAAGTAAGTGTAAGATAGCATGTTCAATTCCACCGATGTATAAGTCAACTGAATTTCAGTAATCTAAGTTTTCTTTCTTGAAAATAACTTCGTCACGTAAGTTTGATGGTGTAGTATATCTTAAGAAATATCAACTTGATTCAAAGAATGTGTCCAATGTATCGGTTTCTCTTGTTGCTTTTGAACCACAAAGATGACAAGTTGTATTCATTCATTCTTCATTAGTTAAAAGTGGATTGCCTTGACCTGTGAACTTAACTTCTTCAGGTAATAAAACAGGTAATTGATCAAGTGAAACAGGAACTGTTCCACATTTTTCACAGTGCACAAGAGGAATTGGTGTTCCTCAATATCTTTGTCTTGAGATACCTCAGTCGCGTAAGTTGTATTTAACTTCTTTAGTTAATTTAGTTTCTTCTACTTGAACTAAATTATTATCTAAAAAGTCTAAATGGTTAACTTCCATAAAAGTGGTGTGTGTTTGATTATTTGATGAAACAATCGTTGCATCTTTGTTTGGATTATTTGATGCAAAATCAGTAATGATAACTTGAACTAAGCTACCATCGAAAGGATTTTTAACAGTGTAAGGTGTTTTGATAAAAATTTTCTTTGAAAATTCTTTTTTAACAAAGTTTAAATTGATTTCTTCAAGTAAGTCTAAAGCTTCTTGATTAAAGTAGTTTGCTTCTTTTAAGGCATCAACTAGTTGATGTTTATTTGAGATAGCAACATAATCAATTTTTGAAATGTAATCTAAATTTGATTCATAGACATTAATTGTGTTTTGGCTGTTATCTGCAAATTCCAATGTTAATTTGTAATCTTCAGTTCTACCAATTCAATTTTTTTGCATCGTAAGAACTTGTTGAGGTCAGTGTGTTTCAAGAGATTTAAGGTCTTCAAGTAATTCATCAGCATACTCGGTAATTTTTAAGTAGTAAGTATCCATTTCTTTTTGAATAACTTGATTTCCACATCTTCAACATTTGTTATCTTCAACTTGTTCGTTAGCTAAAACTGTTTGGTCAAATTCACATCAGTTTAATGAGCTTTTCTTTTTGTAAATTAAGCCTTTTTCTCAAAGTTTGATGAAAATGTATTGTTCTCATTTTGTGTATGAAGCATCGCAAGTGATTGTTTCATAATCTCAAGCAAATGAAATTCCTAATCTTTTAATTTCATCATCCATTGATGCAATGTTTTGATATGTTCAGCTTTTTGGATGTGTTCCGTTTTTGATTGCTGCATTTTCAGCAGGTAAACCAAAAGCATCTCAACCAAATGGGTGAAGGACATTGAAACCTTTTCTTCTAAAGTATCTAGCTACAGCATCACCGATTGAGTAATTACGAACGTGCCCCATATGCAATTTTCCACTTGGGTAAGGAAACATACTTAAGACATATTTTTTAGGTAAACTAAAATCATCTTTTGGTTCAAAAGCATTAGTTTCTGCTCAGATTTTTCTTCATTTTGAATCAATTTCTTTAAAGTTAAATTTTGACATAAACACCTTTCTATGAATCACACTTATTCACTGTGAAATTATTTAGGATGTTATCTAAAAACTTAGTTTTAGATAAGGTAAAAATAAATATATAAATTATAAAATAATTTATTGCAATATTGATCAAATTAAATGATAAATATAAAGCTATAGAACCTGCAAAGTAATTCGGAATACCAAAGAAGAAAATTTTGAATTTTTTATCATAGTTAGCAAGCAGTTCATTAAGCGAAACAGCATCTAGTTGCTTGAATAATTTGAAATAAATTAAGTTAAATAAAAACGTATTCAAAAATGTTATTATTGCAATTGTTACTAATGAACTTATTGCTAAGATTACAAGGATTGACAGTTCTTTTTTAAGTTTAGATTTTCATAATAATTTTCCAAATAAATAAGAACTGAAAACGAAGACAGCTTGCATTAATAAAAGAATAAAGTTTCCTAGAAATGCAATGTCTAATGTAGTTGATTTAATTGTTATAAAAGGACTTATCAAAAAGTTTGAAATAAGCATTATTAATGAATATTGAAAATCGATAATAAAAGCAGTTAAAAAAGCTGAAATTAAAAGGAAATTGAAAGTTAAAAATGAATTAAATGGAATAAAACTTCCGATAATGCTAAAAACAATAGAAATAGCTAACATCAAGCCTGTGAAAGCCATTTTGAAAATAACATTCATATTTTTGTTATTTCAAACTAAAAATTGTTTTTTTTGCATTATTTTCCTCCTTTTTTACACTTTTTTCTTTTGCGCGATATAAAAATATATTCATTAAATAATATCATTATTTCATCTTATTAGTAAAAAAATCCAAAAAAGAACAAATTATGAACTAGGGACTTAATTCGTTCATTTTTCATATGACAATAAAAAAACAAGTGTGTTGAATTTTAAACAATTAAAAAGTAATATATTCAGTTTATTTTTTAGATTGTTATGGTAAAATTAAGTATATTTTTACAATTAATATTTTGTTAAAAATATTCAATTTAGTTAATAAAGAGGCAATATGGGTAAGATTACATTTTACAAAGATAACAAACCATATTATGACAAAGAAAATGGATTAGCTTATGTTGAAGTTATTAAAGACTTTTTAGTAACAAAAGCAAAAGAAGCTAATTGCCACGGTTTTATTGTAGGCATCAGTGGAGGGATTGATTCTTCACTTGTGTATGCAATAGCAAAACAACTTCCTTTAAAAGTTAAGGGAGTTGTGATGTCAGTCAACGGAATGTTACAAAGTGATTTAGAACATATTAAAAAACTTGAAGAAAAGTTTGATGATAAATTTGAGTACATTGATTTAACTGATGCTTTTAACGCTTTAAGCAAGCAAGTTAATGTTAAAAATCAATTAGCAGTTGCTAATATTAAACCACGTTTAAGAATGACGACTTTATATGCTCTAGCTCAAGAAAATAATTTACTTGTGTTAGGAACAGATAATAAAGATGAAACATTCATTGGTTATTTCACAAAGTATGGTGATGGAGGAGTTGATTTACTTCCGATTTGTCATCTTACAAAAGGTGAAGTTAGATTTTTAGCTTCACTTCAAAATGTACCAAGTGAAATTATTGACAAAGCACCATCAGCAGGATTATGAGAAAATCAAACTGATGAAGATGAATTAGGTTTTTCATATGCTCAACTTGATTTTTATTTAGATCACTTAAATGACTACGATCAAATCAAATCAGTATTACCAGAAGAAGTTATTAAGAAAATTGAATATAAACATAAAATCTCACAACACAAAAGAGATTCAATTTATAAACCAAATGATATAGATTAGGAGAGATAAATTATGGCAGGACATTCACACGCAGCGAATATAGCACATAGAAAAGGTGCACAAGATGCAGCAAGAGGAAAAATTTTTCAAAAATTATCTAAAGAAATTTTTGTTGCAGCAAGATTAGGAGCAGATCCTGATACTAACCCAGCTTTAAAATTAGCAATTGCTAAAGCTAAATCAAAAAATATGCCAAAAGACAACATTGAAAGAGCAATTGCTAAAGCAGCTGGAGATAAAAATGCAAACGCATTTATCGAAACTGTTTTTAACGCTACTGTAGGTGGAGGAGCAACATTTATCGTTGTTACATTATCAGACAACCTTAACAGAGTTAAATCAAATATTCAGTCATACTTTAACAAACAAAATGCTACATTAGGTAAAACAGGTCAAATTCCATATCCATTCAGAAAATTAGGAATCATTGAAATTGCTAAAGAATTAGTTAATGAAGATGATTTAATGGAAGTTGCACTTGAAAATGGTTCAGAAGATGTTGAAACATATGATGAATCATTTGTATTAACTACATTACCTGAAAACTTCACAGATTTAAAAAATGCAATTGAAGATAAATTCGGTCAAATCGACTTTATCCAATGTGAAGTAACATATGTACCAGATATGTATGTAGAATATGATCAAGAAAAGAAAGACAAATTATTAGAATTTGCAGACAAATTAAAAGAGGATGATGACGTTCAAGATGTTTACCATAACATCGAAACCGAAGAATAATGCAAATAATTAGAGATTTTTTCGAAACCCTCAAATTAAGCACAGGTAATGAAGGGCTATCTTACTTCATTCTAATACTTGTCACATTACTTTGCTTATTAGCTATACCAACTATTCTTTCATTCATTTTCCCACTTATTAAATTAAGTAAGAATGGTTGAAAAAATCTGTCATTTTATTTATACTCATTTTCAACAGGTTTTTTCTTAGTGCTAGCTACATTTGGTTTTTTAAGAGAATCGCTTGAATTAGCAAATCAAGGTGCATGAACAGACAATGTAAACGTCTATGGGTATAGCATTTTAGTCGTAGTTGTCGGTCTTGCTGTAGGTATCTTATTTTCATTCACGCTTAAGTATGCAATTACTTATCAAATTAATAAAAAACTTAAAAAATCAAATAATAGAAAGTTAAATGCATTTGTTCACGACCACGATCATGGCGATGAACACGAGCACGATGATTTTGATTTCTCACACCCACATTCAGAACATTTTTACGAAGTTAAGAAATATAATAAAAATCAAAATATATTTTTAAGACAAAGTAAAAATTACAATAACTCAAAACACGTTCATTATCATCCTGATTACATCTTTTCAAATGATGAGTCAATTATTAAAGCTGAACAAGAAGCGATTAATTCAGCTTCAAATAAATTAAAAGTTATTGCCTTATTACTACTTTTAACTCACAGAATTCCAGAAGGATTATTATTAGGATACAACTTAAATTTAGCAGCAAACGGTCACGAAAACTCACTTACTATGGCTTATTTTGCTTCTTTAGTTTTACACTTAATCCCTGAAGAAACAATCTTCTATTTCAGACTTAGAGAAGCAGGATACTCAAGAATCCAATCATTGTTATTATCATTTTTAGGACTTTCATTATTTTTACCATTTATGTTAATTGGTTGCTATGCAGGTGCAGCAATTGAGAAAAACTGAATACTAAAAGGAATGATGATGTCAGCAATCGCAGGAATTTTCATTTTCACTACTTTAATTGAATTTATTCCTGAGTTTTATCATTCACATATGTCGAAGAAAAAATGATATTTCATCCTTGCATTCTTATTTATTGGTGTAATCTTTGCTTCATTAATTCTTTCATTCCATACACACAATCACTCACATTAATTGTGAGTTTTTGTTTTATTTATCATGTTCCTGTAGATATTTTCAGTGTAATAAAACATATTGATAACAATTTCTGCAAAACTTATATAATTTAAATATTAAATATTTAAATTTTTACAACACAAACAAAAAGGATTTGAATGAAAAGAAAATACAAAATAAGCTTACTTTCGTGTTTATGCGTAGTTTTTGTAATTATGTTTATTTTGCTAACTGCAATTTTAGTAAAAAATAACGAAACAACTGCATTGACTTGAGAAATTGGTTTAGTTACTGTCGCAATGATTTTAGTTTTTGCATCACTAGCAATTACACTAGTTTGAATTACAAAGATTTTTGCAAGGTCAAGAAACATTGTTAAAAACTCTTTTGATTCATTTACTGAAGATATTATGTCAAGTAATAACATCGGATTTGTTATTTACAATGCTGAACATAAAATCATTTGAGCAAGTAACTTTATCAAAAACAAGTTTCACAAAGATTTTATTGATATTCACATTAAGACATTCTTTACAACAATTTCAGATAACAAAGAATTTTTAGAGCTTGATATGAATCAAACTAAAATTGAGTTTGAAAATAATAAAAACATTTATGAAGCTCAATTCTGACCATTGTCAAACATCATAATTATTCGTGATATTACAACTGAAACTTTATTTAAAAATGAAGTTCATAATCAAAAAACTGTTATTGGTGAAATTGAAATTGATAACTACCAAATGTATCAATCAATCTTATCTGAAGAGCAACTTTACTTAGTTAATAAAACAATTATTGATACATTCAATGAATATTCAAAAGAATACAACTTAATTTATAGACAATATACAAATGGTAAGTTCATTGTTATTACAGACCAGGTTTCACTTTACAATATGTCTAAAGATAAGTTTTCTTTATTTACAAATATTCAAAAGAATGTTCCGGACACATCAATTGGTAAACTTTCACTTAGTGTTGGGTTTGCTAGAGGATGAAGCTCGCTTAAAGAAAAGTTAGAGCAAGCTAAAAAAGCTTTAGTTCAAGCTCAAAACCGTGGAGGAGACCAGGTTGCGATTTTCAGTGATACCGAGACTGCGATTTATTATGGTTCAAGTATCGAAATTGTGTCTAACAATAATATGACTAAAATTAAGAAAATTTCAGATGAGTTCCTTAAAAAACTTGATAGTGACCAAATTACAAAAGTTATTGTTTATGGACACAAATCAGCAGATATGGACTCATTAGGTTCATCATATGGAATTGCATATTTAGCTCATCAAAGAGGTAAGAAAGCTTACATATGTGCTGAATCATTCGATATGACTACAACATATTTTAGAAATGAACTTAGTTACAAAAACAATGTTTATGAAGATACAGATTTAAACTTAGAAAAAATTATCATAAGCGCAAATAAAGCATCAAAATTAACAGACTTGAATACATTAGTTGTGTTTGTAGATAATTCAGATCCAGGCCGTACAGATAATAAGGATGCTATTTTAAATGCAGACAGGGAAAATATTTTCGTATTTGACCACCACAGAGTTGGAAAGCAAATCGATTATTGTCCTGTTACAAATATTTATGTTGAAACAACAGCTTCTTCAGCTTCAGAAATTGTTACTGAAATTTTTATGCTCACAGATAGGGAATGAAAATTCTCGCCATTATGTGCTCAATTACTTTTAGGTGGTATTTTAGTTGATACAGTACAATTTACAAAATCAGTCTCAGCTAGAACATTCCAAGCAAGTGCTTGGTTGCAATCGAAAGGTGCAAATGTAGTTGAAGGAAGCGAAATTCTTAAAATTGATGAAACAACAAAAGAACAAATTAATACTATTTTAGAAAATGCACAAGAAGTTAAAAAAGGTTACTACTTAGCATATTCTCCAATCGAAGTTGAAGCTGACGTTATTTCAATGGCTGCTAATGAACTTCTTAAAACAAAAGGTAGAGTTGCTTCCTTCGTTATTGCAAGACTTAAGGGGACAAACTTATACAAACTTAGTGCTAGAGGTATAAATACAAATGTTCAGATTATTACTGAGCAAGTTGGTGGAGGTGGGCACTTTGGAACAGCTGCTGCTATTTCAAATGAGGAATTAGAAACATTTGTTAACAATGTGCACCACGCAATAACAACAACAGAAAGAGAGTTAAAAGATGAAAGTTATACTAATTAAAGATTGTAAAGATGGAAAAGCTAACACAGTTATCGAAGTATCAAATGGTTATGGTTCAAACTACTTAGTTAAAAACGGTTTTGGAGTTCCATACAATGAACAAACTGCAAGACAATTACAAAGAAGATTAGATGATTTATCAGCTGATGAACATGAAAAAAGAACAGGTGCTTTAAGACTTAAAGAGAAATTAGAAGAGTTAAGATTAGAATTTACTTTAGAAGCTAATATCGATGGAAATTCTAATTTAAATGTACACGGTTCAGTATCTACAAAAGATGTTGATAAAAAATTAACTTCATTAGGGTACAAGTTACCAAAACATTCAATCCAAAAAGTGCATTTAGTTTCAGAAGGATTGCACGATGTTGAAATTGTTTTATATAAAGATATAAAAGCAACTTTAAGAGTGGAAATTAAAATTAAAAATGTCAAGAAATAATAGAAACAATCAAAACTCTTTATACAAGTGAGTTGAAACAATAATTCGTCCTTTAGCAAATACTTTGTACAAAGATGAAAAAATCGAAAGACAAGTTTTAAGTACGATAATTAATGATACTGAAAAACAATCTCTTGGTTTAGACTACCTTGTCCCTGAAGCATTTTTCAACCTTGAATACTCTACATTATTTAGATTTTTAAAAACTAGAAAAGCAAGTGAACCTAATCAAAATTACATTTTTGATTACAACACACTTTTAAATGAAATACCTAAATTCAAAGCTCAAAACCCAAGTCTTGAATGAGCTCCTTTATCAATTGAAACATTAAACAAAGTTGTTTCAACACTTTCTTCAGATGAAAACTTTTTACCAAATGTTGAAAAGTTAATTGAACTTCACAAAAGAAGACAAGCAGAAGCTTTCTTTAGTAATTATTTATCTGTATTAGGGCAAAATCCTAAAATCACTTGAGAAGACATTGTTACTGATCTTGAAAACTTCATTATTAGCAGTAATAATTTATCAATCAAAAATAGTGAATTTATTTCACTTGAAAGCGCTCTTGAGAAATACTTTAGTGGCCTTAAGAATGATGAAAATGAAGAAAAAGCTCTTCTTACAGAATTTAATGCAATTGATAAATATGTTAAAGGATTTAAACCTGGTCAGCTAATTATTTTAGCTGCTCGTCCAGGGGTTGGAAAAACCGCGCTTGCATTAAACATTGCAAGAAACATTATCGAAAAAGGAATGAAAGATGGTAAACCAAAAAATGTAGCTTTTATTTCTCTTGAGATGCCTACATCAGAACTTACAACTAGATATTTGGCGACTTCTACACTAATAGATATGTACAAATTGCAAAATATCAAACTCTTAAAAAACAATTATGAAGATTTAATGAAAATTCATCACGTTGTTTCAAGTATGCAAAGAACACCTGATGAAAATCAAATTTGATTTGATGATGATCCTAAATCAAAAATTAATGAAATCATTTTCAAAATTAAACATTTAATTAAAAACACAAACAAAGTTGACTTAATTGTAATTGACTATTTACAATTGATTTCAGGAGGAAATCAAGCAACAGGAAATAGACAAAACGAAGTTGCAATGATTTCACGTTCACTAAAAACCCTTGCTCTAGAGCTTAAAATTCCAATCATTGCTCTATCACAGTTATCCAGAAGTGTTGAAAATCGTGAAGACAAGCGTCCACAATTAAGTGACCTTAGAGAATCCGGATCAATTGAGCAAGATGCTGACATTGTTATTTTCTTAAGTAGAAAGAAACTTAAAAAATCAGCACACAGTAATGATGACGAAGTTAAAACATTCGAATCAATCCCTGTGACTCTATCAGTTGCTAAAAACCGTAATGGTGAACCTGGCCAAGCAACTTTAATTTATACAGGTAAATATGTACAATTTTTAGACGATATGACGAATGAAAGAGGTGGATTTTAATGGACTCCAGTTATTATAGGAACCACAAAAATAATTCTTTAGAGGTGTACTATGGATAGTAAAACAGTAATTACAATTGTTTTATGCATAGTTATGCTTATATTATTTATTTTAAGTAGTATCTTTAGTGGAAGTGAAACTGCTTACTCAACAGTTTCACCTGCTAAAGTTTATGAATTAGTTGAAAACGAACATAGATTTGGAAAGTTAATTGACAAGCAAGTTAAGAAATACAATCAAATTCTAAGTACCATTTTAATTGGTAACAACTTAGTTAACGTAGCTTCATCAGCTACAATGTCTTATGTTTTATCAAAATATCTTTCTGATAATGACTCACTTGTTGTTATTATCTCAACATTAGTAGTTACTCCAATCTTAGTATTATTTGGTGAAATAACACCTAAATTGATTGCTAAAAATAATCCAATTAGATACTTAAAAGTTTTCTGTTTATTCAATGAACTAATGTTCTGAATATTCTTCCCAATCACTTTCTTTATTAGCAAACTTAGCAAAAATGTTTATGTTACAAACTCAGAAAGTGACATTAAATCAATGCTGGCACTCGCTAACGAGGAAGGCGTGCTGCAAACCGGTGAAAGTATTTTAGCTCAAAATGCTTTAGATTTAGACTCAACAAAAGTTGCACAACACTACATTAGATTAAAAGATGTAACTTACATTTCTTATAAAGCTAGTGTAGCAGAAGCGATTGAAATATTCAAGGATACAAATTATTCAAGATTACCAATTGAAAAAGATGGACAACTTATCGGAATTGTTTTATTAAAAGACATATTCTCACTTAAAAAAGGTAAAGTGATTAATTATATGAAACAAGTTCCAAGCATTTCAGCTAACTCAATTCTTTCAAGTGCTCTTGAAAAAATGAGAGCAGCAAGAGCTCAAATGGCTTTTGTTGTTGAAAACAACAACTCTACAGATGTTTTAGGTATCATTACAATTGAAGACATCATTGAAGAAATAATTGGAGAAATCTATGATGAATACGATGATGATGAGCAAATTTATGAAATTTCACTTGAAAGAGCTAAAGCTCATTCAAACGTTAAAATGTCTGATCTAATTAAGCAACTTGAGATTGATGAAGAACTTATAAGCGATGATGAAAAAGCTATGGACTTAAAAACTTATTTATTAACTAATACAAATTCAACTAAACTACTTAAATCGACAAAATTCACTATCGAAGATGAAATTAGCTTCAAGGTTATTGAACTAGTTAAAAATAAAAAATATTCAGCAATCATTGAAGTTAACAAATTATAAAAAGTAGCAGTAATGCTATTTTTTATTTATCCCTTACTCACATATATAAAAATATTTTAATTTTTAAAAATAAATCAATATTATGGTTTATAATAAAAAAATGAAAATGCAGAAAAACAGAATTATTAATATCACCAATATTCGTTGATTTCATATTAACGTTTAATTTGGTGTATTCTGTTAACAAAAACATAACAGATTACATTAAAAATGAAATCTGTTATGTAATAAATACTATAGAGGAGCTTTTAATAAAAGTAAATGTTCTAGCAGGCATGCAAAGATGAATATTGAAAGGATATAAAAGCCGAAATATAGAGGTTGGCAAACTTCTATGTTGGTAGAAAAGCATAAAAGATTTCTACTCTTTGGTTTAACCATTGGTGCTATAGATTTACATCCTTTTAATAACATTAATTTATTTTAAATTTTGTATTAAAGTTTTGTAGATTTATAGTTCTACAAAACTTTTTATTTAATTATTTGGAGTTATTATGAAAGCAAAACAATACAAAAAATATGAAGATGTACCTAAAAAATATCGTTGAGATTTAGAAGACATTTTACAAGGTAAAAAATTAGATGACTGAATCGATGAGTATGTAGCACTATACAAAGAAAGAATTAAAAATAAAGATTCAAAATATGACTCAATTGAAGCTTATTTAGAAGATTTAAAAGTTAGTGAGCAATTAACACTTATTAGTAACAAGGTTTCTAATTATTTAAGTAACAAGCAAAATGTTAATTTAATCGATCCTGAAATTATCAAAAAATCACAAGATGTTGAATTTTTAGATAATCAACTTGAAACTGAATTTGGTTCTGAAATTAATAGATTTTATGCAAACTTAGACAAAATGAAAGTTTGAAAAGATGATCCAAGATTAGCAGATTACAAAATGCAAATTGAAGAAACAATTGAACAACATAAACATAAATTAAGTGATGATGTTGAAGAATACATTTTGCAAACATCATATGGAGAACCTGATCCACACAACATTTTCTCAATTATTACTAATTCAGAATTAGATTATGGATATGTTGATTTATCAGACAAAAAGAAAATTAAATTAAATAAAACAAATAGAAATCAATTACTTAAATCAGATAAAAAAGAAGTTAGAAAGCAAGCTTTTGAAAAGTTCTGAGATGCTTACTACAAACACAAAGATTCATTAGCAGAAACTTTATTCCAACACTTTAAGAGCTTAACCGTAGCTGCAAAAGTTAGAAAATACCCATCGGCAGTTATGATGTTAACTAATTCAGATAAAGTTACTGATGAAATCTTACAAACATTATTTGATCAAGTTGCTTCAAACATTAAAGTATTAGCTAAATATTCAGAAGCATACAAAAAATTCTATAAAGCTAAATATAAGTCAAAAATGGAAAAATGAGATACATTAAGAGAGCTTGTAAATGTTAAAACCTCATACACAGTTGAAGAAGCGGTTGATTTAGTTAATGAAGCTGTAAAACCGTTTGGTCAAGAATACGCAAACGAAGCTAACAAAGCATTAACAGAAAATTGAGTTGATTTTATGAGTGTTCAAAACAAACGTTCAGGAGCTTACAGCATCGGTGGAACTTATGGAATTGATAAGAAGTACATTTTAATGAACTTTGATGGTCAATTAGATTCAGTAGAAACTTTAGCTCACGAATTAGGTCACTCAATGCATTCATATTTTGCAACTAAATATCAGCCATTACCACTTAGCTCATATCCAATTTTCTTGGCTGAAATTGCATCAATTTTCAATGAGTCAATGTTATATGACTACTTACTTAAAACATCTAAAAATGACCTATTTAAATTTGAAATTTTATCAAAAATTATTCAAGGGTTTATTGGTACAGTAGTAAGACAAGTTGAATGAGCTTCATACGAATACAACTTGTACAAAGGTATAGAAGAAGGAAATGTTGCAGGAAGCTATGAAGTAATTTCAAAACTTTACCACGAAAATTCACTCAAATTCAAATATAAATCTAAGAAGGGCAAAAAAGCTAAATATGTAGCTAAAGAAAACTTGGGCTCAATTTATGTACCACACTATTACTATGGTTTTTATGTATATAAATATGCAGTTGGACAATTAACAGCAAATTACTTCTTTGCTCAATATAAAGAAAAAGGTAAAGAAGCATTAGATAACTACATTGACAATTTCTTAAAAGCTGGTGGAAGTGATTATCCACTTGAAATTCTTAAAAAAGTTGGAGTTGATTTACTTGATAAAAACTTCTATAAACAAAGTTTTGATTACTTATCAGATTTAGTAAATCAATGAATTAAATTAGGAAACAAAATTTTCAAATTAAATAAAAAATAAGGAGGTATCCGTGAAAAAATACAAAAAATTATTATTAGGTGCTATATCAGGTTTGTCCATAATATCACCATTAGTAATTGCTTCGTGTTCGAATACAGGTGATAAACCGAAAAAACCGGCTTTGAGCAGTGAAGAGAGAGCAAATTATCAAAGATTATCTATCCAAGAAACAAATCTTGCTAATGAAGCTTGAGCAAAATATCAAGAGTATTATGCTAAAAAAGAAGCTCTTTATGAACAATTACACGATACTGAAACTGAATATAGAACCGCTAAAAATGAAAATACAAATTCATTTAGAAAATTAGTTTCATTACAATCAGAAAAAAACTTTTATAGCTTGGTGTCTAGCTCAAATGATTTAAATGCGTTAATTTTAGCAGTTGATAATTTACCTAAAAACAATGATGTTAACTTAGAAGTTTTAGATATATTAGGAAGCTACTCAAATAAATCTTATAAAGTTGTTTTAGAAGAAGGTTCAACACCTAAATCAGAACAATACAACGCAACACTTTCTAATATTGAAAAATTAAAGCAAGAGTTAGAAAACCAAAATATTAATCTTGATATTAACAAAAAATCTTTTGCAGAAAAAACTGCTGAATATGAGAATTTAGAAGATAAAAATTCAGAAGAGGCACAAAAATTCAAATCAGCAATTAGTCAGCTAGAACAAAATATTCAAGATTTAAACGAGCAAATTGGAGATATTAAATCTAAACAAGAAATTGCGAAACGTACATTAGATAAATTAACACAGTTAATTAATGAAGATGTCTTACTGGGTTCAAGTTTCGCAGAACAAAGACAACAAAAGCTAAACGAATTAACAGAACAAGTAAAATCTGCAGAAGCTGAATACAACAAAACCAATGAAAAATTAAATGCTGCTGATAATACCTACAGAGCGAAACTTGTCGAAATCGAAAATCAATTCAATTCTCAATATGCAGAACAAATGAAAGTTGAATTAGAAAAATTCAATCTTCATAATAAATTAGCTAGAGATTATCAAGCTCAATTAATTGAAGATGATTTAGCTTCATATGGCAAAGATTATTTTGATGAAAATGCTGGTCAAAATAACTTTTTAACTAGTGAACAAGTTAAAAAAATTCTTTATCCTAATATTGCATTCAATAAATCTAAAGTTAGTGATAGATTCGCTCAAAAACAAATTTATCAAGAAGTATATAACTCAGTTTATTCATCAAGCACATATCCGTGAGATGTAAGTGCTGGATATGGTTCTCCAGTTGACCCATTACTTTGAACAACTTATTCATCTCTTATTTCTTTAGAAAGTTCAGGTAAGGCAAAATTTATTAACACTGAAAAATCAGCACTTTCCGAAGCTGGAATTACAAACAAGAAAACAGAACTTATCTTACAACCTACATTACAAAGATTTAAATTAGATTTAGCTGATGCAATCATTCTATATGTTCAAAAAGAAGAAAACGGAACTAAATTAGTTGACCCAAATGGTAAGCCGATTTTAGAAGCTATTGTTTTTGATCAAGATGACGCTGGATTAGTTCCCGGACCAACTGAACACGATGATGTGCTTAATGTAGATTACTACACAACAAGTATTGTTAAAAGAACTTCATCTAATCCACGTTCTATTAACTCGGCTAACTTCTTCGAAAAAGTTGGTTTAGCTCACAGAATGGAATTTAGAATTAGAAACGGTGTATTTTGGGTTGATTCAAACGGTAATAAAACACAATATCCTGTTGTTGCAGATGACTTTTATATTTCAATTCTAAGAACAAAAATGAATGACACACTATTTAGAAGACAAAATGGTGGAAGCAAAACTGCAGATGATGATATTAGATCGATGTTATCTGAACCAAATAAACTTTTTGATGATAGACAACAATATACAAACTCTTATTTATTCGATTTATTTAATGTAAGCTTAGACAAAATATTAGATCGTTCAA
This sequence comes from Mycoplasma sp. 1232, assembly GCF_034863345.1. Taxonomy (NCBI): domain Bacteria; kingdom Bacillati; phylum Mycoplasmatota; class Mollicutes; order Mycoplasmatales; family Mycoplasmataceae; genus Mycoplasma; species Mycoplasma sp. 1232. The sequence continues at coordinate 21,981 of NZ_JAYFFB010000003.1, read as the reverse complement.
ATTCAGTTGTTAACAAAGATGGACACTCATATTTCGGACTTGAACGTCTTAATGAAAATGCAACAGCATCATTTGTAAATATTTTAGATATGATTACTAAATCATATGAATTTGCTGCAGCTCCATCTGAATTTATTAAAGATAAAAACAGAAGAAATGATCAGGACATAACTCCACAAACTAAAGAAGATCAAAGCAATGAAGTCAAAATTAACAAAATTAGACAATCAGTTCAATCGATTGATGGACTTGCAAAAGATTCAGGTATCTACTGATATGGATTTTCACAGGATAAAACTTTATTTGCCGGAAAATACTATGGTTCTAAATTTAATTCAGACACATTAACTCAATCAACATTTAAAAATATGCATTATTGAGATTCAAAGTTTGTTAATAACCCAACAACAATTAATCAGTTCTCTTCAAGATTTCAAAACTATTTAGTTGATGCTGCGATTTTTGATGATTCATCATATAACCAATATTTATTCGGTCAAAAAGCATCATATTCATTTACAGGCTTAACTCAAAAAAGAAGAGATGCAGTGTTACAAGATCCAAATGACTATGGACTTAACTCAGTTAAGTTATCAAATAAAGGTTCATTAACAAAAAACTTTATTTGATCACTTTTACCAAAAGAAGGTTCATCAACAACTTACTTTAATGATGCTTATTCATATGTAATGTGAAATATGTCAACTGCCGAAGCAATTTCTCAATCTTCTAAAAATGCAATTAAATCAGTATCTGTAGGTACAGGGGCTGAATTTAAAACAATTTTATCAGCAGCAATTGACTGAAACACAATCGGTATGATGCAAAGAAAACCACAACCTGCAGTTGGGTGAGTAAGTTACCTTGCACCTGATAATGATATTAATTCAAACGCTTTAGATAACTCAACTGCAAACAGTTTAAGAAGCAATAGTGATATTGTTAATGCATTTTTTGTAGTTGATTCACAAACAGGACAAAGAGTTGATTTCGGTGCAATTGGAAACTTAATTAATCCGAGCGATACTCAAAACATTAATACAACAGCTGATGATTCAGTTAAGAGTGTCGTTTATGAGCAACTTAAAGCAAGAATGAAAGACTTACTCGATAGAGTTTATACTCAAAACCCTACTCTCCTAGGTAAAACAGTAGATATTAGTATCTTTTATAGATTCTTCAACTATCCAACTTTAGCCATTAATGCGCTTGATTTACTTATTAAAGCTTGAAACGGTTTAGATCCTAGATTAAACATTAAATTAATCAAACCAATAGATAAAAACGAGTGAAGAGGATTCTGAACTACAACACCATCTCCGGTAGACTTAATTGGATGAGGATACGACTACAACGGAATTGGTTCAGGTATTACAGGAATCGCGCAAAGAGCTCATATAACTACTGCAATGCTTGCAATTTTAGCTGACCGTGAATATGCACAAAAAATGCAAGTTTTATATCCTCAACTTTATAAAGCGGCACAAAGACTTGGTGAATTTATCAAAATTGATGGAAATAAATTATCAATTACACCAGAGCAAGTTACATTCGATTTAACAAACAGTCAAGTTCAACATCTTTCAAACATTATGGGTATGTACAAATGAGATGGTGAAAAATTAATCAGAATGGATGAATCAGATAACTTAAGTTCATATACATCTTGAGATAACTTAAATGCAAACTTCTGATTAGATTACACACAAAATCCAGATCCAGTTACTGGTGAAATGGTTTCAAAATTAGATTTAGTTCATTTAGCACAAGAAATTGGAAACTTTGTTGGAGCAGTACCAAGTGCATTCTCATATATGAGTACATCAATACTTGCTAAAACACTTAAAAACCCTAACTATTTAGTTCCTGAATTTGAAACAGAAATTCCATATTGAGTAGATATTAGAACAGTTAATGGAAAATAATTGAAAGGAGAAAAATGCTTAAATACTTATTTAAACGTATAGGTTTTGCTATCGTTACTTTGTTTATCATTATAATGGTAGTTTACCTTATGGTTGCTCAGTTTTCAGATAACCCATTTGCTAAAAAAGCACTTGAGCAAGCTGGTGAAAGTAATTCTTCAGCAGTTAATGCAGGTGAGATGAAAAGGTTATTTGAAAACTCAGTTAAGTACCATTTAATACCTGATAATTTGATTTATGAGAATGTTAAAACAGAATGATTTAATATGAAACTAAATCCAGTTATCAGATTTGGTTACTGAGTTGGAGATTTATTTAGCAACCCATCAAACCCATTTGGATATCCATTCAATAATTCACTTTTAGAAAATGCAGACGTTAAAACAATTCCTGAATATTTCTTTAAGTACCTTAAATACTCTATTATTATCACATTACCTGCTTTCTTAATTTCTTCTCTTATCGGAATTACTTTAGGAATAGTTTCAGGATACAAACGTGGAACAGTTGCTGATGCATCAATTAACTTCTTTGCACTTATCTTTATAGCGCTTCCATCGTTTGTTATCGCGCCTATTATTATTTCAATCTTGTTCTCAATGAACTTTCCACCAAATTTTATTAACTTTAATAACCCTGCTGAAGTTGAAGCCTATGGTGTAGGCAAAATGATATTAAGTTGACTTCCACCAATCTTAGTTATCGTGCTTGGTTCACTATCAGGGTACATTACTTACACAAGAAACCAAGTTATTACAGTTCTTACATCAAACTACATTTTAATTGCTAAATCTAAAGGTTTAAGCAAAAGAGAAATTTTCTTTAAATATGTTTTAAGAAATATTTCAATCCCACTTGCTGCAATTTTAATTCCATCTTACATTCCTCTTTTAAGTGGTGGAATTGTTATTGAAACTTACTGAGGAGTACCTGGTACATCACAAGTTATTACACAAGCATTCCCTAATGGTGAAATTAACATCATTATGTTCTCAACAGTGTTCTTCACATCGCTTAGTTTATTTACGACAATACTTGTAGATATATCATTTGCTTTCTTAGATCCTAGAATTAAATACTCTGCATCTAACCCATATAGTGTTACAAGATTTATAAGAAACTACTTCTTAAGAAATAAACAATTTAAAGAAAATGAAAAAATAAAACAATCATAGAAAGGAGCAAATATGAACGCAAGAGAATTCGAAAAGAAATATAAATTATCTTTAGATAGCATTCGTCCAGCCATTTCACAATTTGCTCCTAAAGATGATAGTACGCTTAATTCAATCGCTGGTAAGCCTAAAAAACTTTTAGTTGAAATAATTAAGCGTTTCTTTACAAACTGAGTTGCAGTTGCTGCATTATTTGTATTTATAACTATCTTAGTAATTTCAATTTTTGTAACTGAAACTGCAAAGTATTCAGCTACAAAACCACTTTATAATTCAATTGGAATTTGAACAATTAACCCACAAACAATGCAAGTGGGTAAATACATTGATTCATCAACAAGTAACATCATAGGACTACCACCAATGAGCAGTCCTTGATATCCTGCTCAAGGTCACATTGACAACTATGAGACATTAATTAATGCTTGAGCAAGTAGTGATTATTATGGTGGAGTTTTATGAAGAGATTTTATTTACTTTGGTGAAAATAATCCTGCTAATGCGATTAAAATTGTTGATATCTCAGATTCAACAAACAAAGTTTTAGTTAATGCTTACGTGTTTAACAAAGTTCAAAATATCGGTATTGCTTTAGAAAAATCACAAATTGACCCATCAGTTTCAGCTGAAAAAGCTAGAGAATACATTCAGGCTATCTTAAATCACAATCCACAATTTTCATTATCTACTTACTTAGGAACAAACCAAGCTGGAGTTGATATATGAACACAGTCTTGAGTTGGAACTTGAGAAGCAATTAAATTAGCTTTAATAGTTGCTACAATTCAAACAATTATCGGGGTTGCAATTGGTGCTTATTTAGGTTTCCACGTTGGAACTTGAATTGATACAACAATAATGAGACTTATTGATATTTTTATGGCACCACCAACAATGATTTGATTGTTAATCTTTGCTGCTACATTCGGTACATCAAACTTAACTTTAGGAATAGCACTTGTATTTATTGGTTGAGTTAGATCAGTCGGAAGTACAAGAATGTTCATAATTACTGTTAAAGATCAAGAATACATTACAGCTTCACAATCAATCGGTGCATCAAAAGCTAGATTAATTTACAAACACGCATTACCTGCAATCATTGGAAAAATTTCAACAAGCTTCGTTGCATCTATTCCATCAATTATTATGCAAATTTCATCACTTGCTTTCTTAGGATTCTTCAAATCAGATAGTGCTAACTTAGGGACGATTTTATCTAACGCAGCATCACAAGCAGGAGATAATGCATTTATCTTAATCTTACCTGCGTCAATCTTATTATTAATTTCAGTTTCACTTCACTTTGTCGCATTAGGAGTTCACGATGCTCTTGATCCAAAAGTTATTAAAACAAGATAGGAGGTAAATTTATGGAAAACAAAGATTTATTATTAGATGTTAAAAACCTTAAAGTCTCATTTAAATTAAGAAGAAATAAATTTATCACTATCGTACGTGGTGTTGATCTAAAAATCAAAAAAGGTGAAATCATAGGTATTGTAGGTGAATCTGGTTCAGGAAAATCAGTTACATCTAAATCATTACTCAACATAAATGAGAATTCATTTATTACAGCTGATAAAATGGAAATTGATGGAATTAACTTACTCAGTAGCCAAAAAGATAAATTCTGAGAGACAATTAGAGGACATAAAATCGGTTACATTCCTCAAGACCCACTTACATCACTTAACCCAACTAGAAAAATTGGTAAACAATTATTAGATGCGCTTAACAAAAATCCTGAATGAAAAAAATCAACATACTTAGAAAAAAGAGAATACTTAATTTCGCTACTTAAGCGTTTTGGGATTCGTCAAGCTGAAGCTGTTTTTGATATGTATCCACACACACTTAGTGGTGGTATGAAACAACGTGTTGTTATTACAATGGTTGTTGCACTTAAACCAAGTTTAATTATTGCTGATGAACCTACAACAGCACTTGACCCTACAGTTCAAGCTTCCGTGTTATCATTATTTGAAAATATTAGACAAGAATTCAATATTACAATTATCTTAATCTCACATAACATTTCAGTCGTTGCTAAATTCTGTGACTACATTTATGTAATGTACGCAGGAAAAATAGTTGAGAAAGGAACAAAAAAGGATGTTTTTACAGAACCAAAACACCCTTACACGTGAGCTTTAATTTCGGCTATTCCTGAAAATAGAGAAGATAGATTATATTCAATTAGTGGAACACCACCTGATATGAATAACTTACCTTTAGGAGATGCATTTGCACCAAGAAACCAATATGCATTAGAAATTGATTTTCTTAAAGAACCTCCTTTATTCGAAGTTTCACCAACACATTGAGCAGCTACTTGATTATTGCATCCAGATGCTCCAAAAGTTGAATTATCAAAAGAATTACAAGCAAGATTAGAAAGTTTTAAGAAGGTGTTTAATGAGTAAAAAAACAATATTAGAAATTATTAATCTTAAAAAATACTTTGTTAACAAAAACAATGTTAACAAAGCTGTTGATGATGTTTCTTTTGATTTAAAAGAAGGTGAAATAGTAGGTCTCATAGGTGAATCAGGTTCAGGTAAGACAACAATCGGACGTTCATTATTACGTTTATATAATGACTACAACGGTTTTGTTAGATTAGATGGAAAAATCATTTCAGGAAAAAGAATTTCTAAAAAACGTAAGAAATTTATGCACAAAAACATCCAAATGATTTTCCAAGATCCAATGGCATCGCTTAATGGACAAAATACAATTTTCAGTATTTTAAAAGAACCATTAATTGTTAATGGAATAATTAAAAATAAAATTAAAAACATTAAAAAAGATTGAAAAGATGTCACAAATAACTTCAGATACACATTTTTAGAACAAGAATTATTGTTAAGACTCGAAAACCTAAAAATAATTAACAAACTTCACATCCCATTAATTAAAAAATGAGAAAAGTTATCTGAAAACATTCAATTTGATATTGAAAACAATATTGATGATCAATTTAACTCATATTTTGCATATTTAGAAGAAAGAACAAAAATTAACTCTCAAGTTATTAACAACCTTTATAAGAATAATGAGAAGTTAATTCAATTATTTGAGCAAAAACAATCTGACTTTAGACATAGAAAAATCGACTTAGATGAAATTGATCTTGAGGAAGCTAAACTTAAATACAAAAAAGTTAAACAACTTGCAAGTTTTAGTCCAGAGTACTTTGAATTAAAAGATTTATACAATGACCAAAAAGCCTACTACAAAGAGCAAAAAGTAAATTTCATGGATACTGTGTCAATTTCAAAAACATCAATTAAAAACTTTTTAGCAGAAGTTAAAAACGAATACACAATGCACAAAAATGATGCAAGAAGTACAACATTTTTAGACTTATATTTTCACGAATACAAACTTTATTTAATTAACTATAGCTTATATAGACAGTTAAAACAAAATTATCGTTTGCTTAAATTTTTATCATTTGAAGATTTAGTTGAGCTCTCAGATGAGTTTAGAGCTTACTCACAGGACTTTTATACAAAATTAAATGTAGATACAAGATTTAAATCATCAATCAAAGAACTTCAAAACATAGTTTCAAAAGAATACAATTTTGATCTTTCAAAATTCATTCAAAGATCACAGCATTTAGGTTCTAAGTTACGTCAAAACTATAAAGAAGCTAAAAAAATGAAAAATAAAACATTCTTTAGAATGTTTGTAGAATTCTTTAAAGATCCTCAAGATGTAAGTGATCAAATCAAAGCTGCAAAAGAAGAACTTAAACAAAAACAAGAAGTGTTTAATTTTGAACTTGCAAAATACTTACAAGAATACTCAAATAGAATTTATGACATTAGAGCAGAAATTGATGAAGCATTAAAATTCCAACAAGAGTTAAGAAGCAAAGATAATGTGATTTTCGAAAACTTCAAGAAAAATCACGCTAACTTTATCAAGTTTTACAAAGAAAACTTAATTGAACCACTACTCAAAGAGCCTAAAGCATCTAGAAATAATGTTTTAATTAAACAAAGACAAATTGATTTAAATATCTATAAAACAAATGTTTCAGATAGATTAAACGGAATTGAATCGTTCAAAATTGAAACAAAATATTTAAATGCAAACTTAAGTGATATTAGATTACTTATGGGGATTTCAAGTTTAGATATGTGACTTCAAAACAGATGATGTGCCAGTTTTGTTAAATTCTTAATTGCTCCATATCGTTTCTTAAGAGTAGGTAACTTATATGTAAGAAATATAATTTACAAGTCTTTAGAAGATGTTGGGTTGCTAAAACAATTTGCTTACCGTTATCCACACGAGTTTAGTGGTGGGCAAAGACAAAGAATAGTTATAGCAAGAGCATTAATTACAGAACCTAAAGTAATTGTTGCTGATGAACCGATTGCTTCACTTGATATTTCTATCCAAGCTCAAGTTGTGAATCTTTTAAAAGATTTATGTAAACAAAAAAATATTGCTATGATTTTTATAGCACACGATTTATCAATGATTGAATATGTCGCTGACAGAGTTCAGATTATGCATTTAGGTAAAATTGTTGAATCAGGACAAACTGAAGAAATCTATGCGAAACCAATTCACCCTTACACACTTAATTTATTCAAAGCAATACCTAAAATTTCAAATGCTAATGAAAAATTCCAAGATGTTAAGTTTGAATTATCATATTTAGATGAACAACAATTCCCTAATATTCCAACAATTCATACAGTTGAGAAAAATAAACATTATATTTATGCAACTGATGAACAAGCTAAAAAATGAAAAGAAGGTAAATACAATTAATGAAAAAGTTAATATATAGAAGTTTAAATAAATTAAAATTTGAATTTGCAACACTTAGATTTTATTTAATAACACTAGCTTTTCTAGTTATATACTTTGTGATAGTTGGTGCATATTTAGGAAAAAATAATGCATTATTAGCTGAGGAAAAATATCATTACAACATACTAATAAACGGTTTTTCAATTCCGGCTTATGTTACTTGTTTAGTGGCTTTATTATGTATTATTTTCAAACTTGGTTTTTTAGAAAAAAGTATTGAAAAATTCAAGATGTCTTGAACTAATCTACAAGATGCTAAAGAACAAAGAAGACTCAAGTCTATGTCTAATGAAGAAAAAAGAGCTTATCTTCATACAAAGGAAAAAACTAAAAAAAGACAAATAGACAAACCTACACCATCTAAGTTTCCGTTTGTATTTAACTTTTCAATTTATTTACTTTTATCAATTATCTTCACAATTATTATTTATGCCTAATAATCCTTGCACATAGCTTTAAAACTATGTGCATTTTTATACCCTTTCACTAAATGAATATTTTGCAAAAAGACAAATTTCTGATATTAAAGGATATAAGTAGGTAAAATGTTATTTCTCTTTTTCATTGATTTTTACAAAAGAGAAAAATGATAAGAAATTCTTATTGTTAGTTCCATTCTGAATTATAAAATACGTTAAGTAAGAAATTTTGTTTTTGCAATTCTTATTATTTATCACTTTCTGATTTAATAGTAAATTTGACAAACTGATTATTCAGTTTGTTTTATTTTTAGATGATTAAAAATTGATATAATAAATAATATGCCTTAGTGGTGGAATGGCAGACACCGTGGACTCAAAATCCACTGGAGAAATCCGTGCAGGTTCGAATCCTGTCTAAGGCACCAACTTAATGCACTTTGTGCTATTTTTTTATACCTTTTTAGTACTCGTACAGTAATAAAGAGCTAATAGAATATTTGAATATCTTTGTATAATAATTTTAATATTTGAATTTAAAGGAATGATATGAAGCTATATTATGGAACTGATTTAGAATACATTAAGTCAATAATTAAATCTGAGGAAAATGCTGTTCTTGAAAGAGATGTTTTTATTTTTGACAACAACTCATATTTAAGCTCGTTTGATACATTAAATGAGATTTTGTTAAGCAATGGTTTATTTTCTTCTAGAAAACTAATCATCCTCGAGAATATTAGTTTTAGCAAACCTGCAAAATCTAAAGATAATTCTAAAAATGAGTATTTATTAAATTTATTAAAATCAGTTGATTCAAATATTAGTATTTATTTAATTTACAAAACAGAAATAATAAATAAAAGAGTTATAAGCGACGATGCATTAAGACTATGCGAAAAACCTAAAAAAATAGCTGCATTATTGCCGACACAGCTTGCAGACTATGTTATAAGTGAATTTGCGAGAAATAATATTGTTATAGATAAAACAACTGCATTGGTATTTTTACAAAAATTGCCTAATGACTGAAAAATTATTAATAATGAAATTAATAAGTTGTGCTTATTAAACAAAACGATTACAGAAGATATAATTGAGCAAACCATTGCACCTTACCCATCAGATGATCCTTTTCAATTTTCTAATGCTATTTCAAGAGATGATTTCCAAGCTATGTATAAGATCTTTGAACAAAAGAAAAACGAAAACACACCTGTTATATTATTGTTTGCAAACTTTGTTTCAACGTTTACATTAGTAAATAGAATTTACTGATATCAAAGTTTAGGACTTAATATCTCAGAAATTTCACAAGCTTTAAATATGAACGAAAAAAGAGTTTTTGTTCATGTGATGATTTTAAAAAGATTTGGTTTTGATAGAGTGCAAAAAATAATTGAACAATTAGCTAAAACAGATAAATTATTAAAAACTTCAGGAGTTGATTCATATGATATTTTCGAAATGTTTATGATCCAAAATTTCGCCAAAAATAAATAAAACATTTATTTACTTGGATTCTAAAATTGTTAAATCACAAAATATTGAAGTTATCCAAAGTTACTATGAGCAAGTGCTAAAAGTGATTACTTCAAACATTGATGAAAAATTTGTTATTGTTCTACCTGATTTATATTCTCTATATAACTTTGATTTATTATCATCAAAAACAAATACAGAGCAAATTTTCTTACAAAAAATAGATAAGTTGAAAAGTTTTGTTTCTAATTTAAAGAAATTAAATGTTGAAATTCAGGGAATTATTAAGTTTGATAATATAACTTCGTTTGCAGAATTATTGAGCAGACATAATGGTTTTGATGTTCAAAAAAAATTGAATAATGAAACATCACCAGATGAGACAAAGTATGTTGATTTATTGAACACACAAATGATGGATTTAGAATCTCTTGCAAATTCAGATAATCAGTTACATAAAGATTTTGAAAAAATTTATAAGTGACTTGAAATTGAATATGAAATTTCTAGTGTTGTCATTTCAGGTTTATTTGATTTTCTTAATGATAAGCAAAATAATATTCATAAACCTCATATTCAATTAATCAAAAAAGCAATTGATAATTTAGCTGTAACCGTAACTCAGATTACTTTATATGAAAAGTACTACGAAAAAGCTTTAAAAGTATGTAAACTATTCAACAATTATGATGTGTTTACTAAGTTGGATACACATAAAGTAAGAAACATTGGAGACTATGACAAAGTTGTTTTTGCTAAAAATAATTTAAACTTCATATTCGATCCTAATTCATTCATCAATAAGTTTAATGATGTTTTAATTTACAAAACAGAATCATTATCAAACATTTTAAATTTATTGTTAATATCACCTAAATTATTTGGATATCAAATTCCTTTTAAGTCATTCAATAACAATGAAAATAATTTAAATTCAATTATTAATTGAGAAGATAGATTTTTTGATTTATTCAACTCTTCAATTTTCAAAAGATACAAGATTCTAAAATACAATCCAAAACTTAAAAAGATTTCTGTCTCTACATTTAAGACTAAAAAGTTAATTTGAAAAAAAATTATGTGCAACAATGTTACACATAATGTAATTATTAATAAAACAAATGGTTATGTAAGAATTAAATTCTTATTTAAAAAATTTAATAAGAAGAAATTAGAACCTTGAGGGTTTTATATTTATTAAATTAATTTTTTTTAATATTCAAGAATATGCTAAGGTATGCTCTTTTTATTCTGCTTGCTGTGTATCTTTTAGATACACATGCATCAATAAATGAGTAATAATCATCATTTAAATTAACTTGTTTTTTAAATAAATTTTCCATACCCTCATCAATCATTTTAATTGAAGCTAATTGTTGAGGCGTTTTTTTATTTACTATTTTCTTAAACTTTTTATAAGTAGTTGCAATATCATTTTTTGACTTATAAACTAGTCTCATAGGTGTGAACATAGAAATATTTTCATTGTTTTTAATCATACTTCTAATTTTTGAAGCACTTGCAAAATTAGACATAGTTTCATCTGAATGAAATGGAATTGTTCTTTGGATTGAAATTGCTTTAATATCTAAATTTGAATTAACAATTTCTTTAACATACTCTATTCCTAAAATATCATTAGGTAAAGTTATGCTGACTCCTATTAAATCAGATAAAGCTTGGGAAGCCGCTCTAGGAAATCCTGTTCCATTTTGCTTTAAATAGAACTTAATTTTCTTATTGTATTCATCAATATTATCTTTTATAGTTGTTGCAATTTTATAAAACAAATCAATATCATTTGTTTCAGAACCAAAAACTAAGTATTTTATTTTATGTTTAGCAAGCTGTTTTACAGCATTTGATGCAAAAATATGAGCTGCTTGAATTGATTTTCCATCATCAAGCTTAATAACTTTATTAACTCCATATTTTTTTGCTATTTTAGCTCTTTGTCTGAATGAGGCAATAGGGAATTCTCCACGTTGAGTGTATTTGTTTGTCATTCCAACAATAATATAAACATTAGGAATATTTTCTTTAATTCAATTTATTTGATAAATATGACCGTTGTGAAATGGGTTGTATTCAGCCACAATTCCAACAATGTTCTTTTTTCTTGCGATAAAACTTTTCATGAATAAAATTATTATAATATAAATATATGAGTTTTTAAAAAGCCAATAAATATAACTACTTACATATGATTTAAAAAATATTTGGTTACTAAATATGTTTAGTAATCTGAAAGGAGCATATTATGTTAAGTATTATTAAAGAACTCAAACCTAAATTAGCTAAATTAAACATAGCAATTTTAGTTATTTCTATATTTGTGCTTATTTCAGGTTTTTCATACTTTGTATTTTTAACGGCACTTACAAATTACAAAAAATCAACTACTTCATCAAATGTTGTAATTTCACTTTTAGATTTGAGTGCACTTATGTCTCAATGATGATTAGTAACATTGATATTTATATTTGGAATTCTTAATGTAATTTGCATAGTATTTATGTTAGATATTAGAAAATCTATTTTTGCATTAATTGCAAATGGAAAATTAGATTCAAAATATGCATCACTATTTAGAAAACATATGATTTTACAAATTATAGGTTTCTTATGTGCAATAATCCTTCCAATCATTACATCAGAGCTGTTGAAAAAAGAATTAATCACACTTGATCGAGTGGTTCAAAAATTAGATTCTCCAACAGAAGTTTCACTTATCAAATAATTAAAAGTAGCGTTTGCTACTTAATTTTTTACATTAGAAAATATCACTAAAAAATCTAAAAATGGACTATTATTTTTTACCTTTTATACTATAATATAAAAGCTTTTAGACTAGTCAAAATATTAAAAAGGAGGTAACAATGGCCATTGTTCCAAAACGTAAAACGTCAAAACAACGTAAACACAAAAGAAACAGTCATTCAGCATTAGAATTACCTAACCTTGTAAATTGCAAGCAATGTTCAAACAAAATTGAACAACATGTTGTATGTAAATTCTGTGGATTTTATAAAGGTAAAAAAGTACAAGGGTACAAAGCTTTATTAGATCGTAACAACTAATAATTTAATTAAATTTATAAACTAGAACAGGTAACTGTTCTTTTTTTGTTCCTTTTTGAGAGTTTTCACTAAATAAGTGGAGGACAAAAAATGAAATTATATTCAATCGGAGAAATAGTTTATAAAAACAAATCAAACATTATTTTAGAATCAAAAGGAGATGGATACATAGTAACTGTTGCTGACGACAAAAGATGAGAAGTTGGGCAAAAGACAAAACTATATTTATTTGAATACAGAACAGATTATATGACACACACTTATGGGTTCAAAGAATTTAAAGAAAGGTTATTATTTATCGACCTTATTGGTATAGAAAAAGTAGGGGCTAAAATTGCAATGAGCATTCTTGAAAAAGGATGAGAATATGTAGCTCATTTAATCGTTGACCACAAAGTTGAAGAATTAGCATCAATTCCATTTGTTACTGAAAGAATGGCTAACTTAATTTGTTTTGAATTAGGTAACAAATGAGCAAAAATATTAACAAATGGAGATGCTAAAAAAGCTGAAAAATTACAACTGAAAGATGAGTTATATAAATCATTATTAGTTTTAGGATTTACCAAAGGTCAAATTGAAAGTGCAGTTAAAAATGTTAAATTAAATCAATCGCTCGAAGATATGGTAGAAGAAAGCATTAAATTTATAGCAACTCAAAAAGATGAAGACAATAGATTTAAGACCGCATAGTTTTGAAAAATTCATTGGTCAAGATAAATTAAAGCAAACACTTTTAGCAATGATACAGAGTTCTAAAGTTCAAAATAAACCTTTAGATCACATTTTATTTTATGGGATGCCTGGTATGGGTAAAACAACTTTAGCAACTATCATAGCTAACCAAAAAGGTAGCAAAATTCACTTTGTACAAGGCACGAACATTGAAAAGAAAGCTGATTTAATTAGTGTTTTATCAGTTGTAAATGAAAATGATATTGTATTTATTGATGAAATTCACAGCATTAATAAAAATGTTGTTGAATTTCTTTATTCTGCAATGGAAGATTTTGTTTTTGACTTAATCATAGGTGTAGACGGAAATTCTAGACCGATCAGAATGAAATTAAAACCATTCACATTAATTGGAGCAACTACAAAATTCAATGAAATTTCACAACCTCTTAAAGATAGGTTTGGTTACATTGGAAGATTAGTTAATTACACATTAAAAGATATTTGCAAAATCTTAAAAATCACTTGTTCAAAGTTAAATTTAAATTTAGATGACGAACTAATTAAGTACATTGCTTCCTATTCAAGAAATACACCTAGGTTAGCAAACCACTTAATTTATAGAGTTTTAGACTTTGCGCTTTCTTCAGAAAAAGGTGAAATTACAAAGCAAATTATTAAGAAAACCTTTAAATATCTTGACCTATATGAATATGGTTTAACAAAGGATCATATTGAATATCTTCAAATTTTAAAAGATGGATTTGAAGAAAAATCAGTTTCATTAGACACTATTGTTGGTTTAACCTTACATAACAAATACGATATAGTCAATGAAATAGAACCAATCTTATTGCTCTTAAAATTAGTGCAAAAAACTTCTAGAGGAAGAAAAATAACATCTTTAGGAATAGATTATTTACTAAGACAAAACTTATCAATTTAGTTTTAATTTCTTTTTATCTTATAGATAAAAAATAAAGCATATTTTTGGTAGAATTAATACTAATTATGAAATTAAGAAGCAGAATATCAAATTTTTTTAAGTTAAGCAATTGAAAGAGAATTGTGATAAGCACTATCACAATTATTTCAACAATCTTAGCTATTGTTTTTGGTAGTTTATTTTACATTGGTAAAAATGTAAATAAATCTATTGAGTATGGTGGAGGAATTGAAGTTTTAGTCCAAGTTCAAAAAGATAAAAAGAACGCAGACAATCAACTTACAAATCTTGTTAACACATCGTTATATAACAGACTTAATAGTACCGGTTTAAATGGAATTACAGTTAGTTCTGAAGGTGATGGAAAAATAAGAATCACTAAATCAGGTCAATTAACGGATTCAGAGAGAATTCTTTTCCAAAATGAAATTGTAGATAAACCATTATTAACAATTACTGATGGACAGTTAAGACCATTATTCTATGAAGGTTCATTTAAAGTTGGTGAGCCTATTGGAGTGGATGGTTCTCCTACAGATATACCTGCTTCAAAATGAATTCCACCATTTTTACAAGATTCTGCAACATCACAAGCAAATACATCAAATGGTAAAAACTCAGTTAGTCTAAAACTTAGACCAGATAGTCAAGTTGAATGAACAAAAGCAACTGAATATGTTTCAAGTCAACAAGACAAACGTATTTTAATGTGATTAAATATTGAAAAATTATTATCAATTGCACAAAATGAGTTTCCTGAAGATTGAGATCAATCAGGACATAATTTATGAAACTTTATTCACGTTACAAACCAAGCTTACTCAATTGATAATTCAACCGGTTACCCTAGAAGAGTTGAAAATGCTTTAAAAGAGTTTGAATTTAATGCAACTGCTTATATGATTTCAAACGCTTCAGTTAATGAACCATTAAATGGTGAAAGCGTACAAATATCAGGTAATTTCACAGCTCAAGAAGCACAACACTTAGCTAACCAAATTAACTTTGGTTTAAGTGATTATGAGTTAGAAGTATTATCAAATGTTTATGTGCAACCTGATTTAAATAATTCATCATTTAACTATGCAATGATTGCTGGAATTGTTATCTTCAGTTTAATTTCAATATTTATGTTAGTTAACTATGGATTACTTGGTGCATTATCAACAATCTCAATTGCTCTTTATATTTTCTTAACATTACTAATCTTCACAGTATTAAGAGGAGAATACTCACCGGCTACATTAGCTGCCTTGATTATTGGAATTGGTATTAGTGTTGATGCAAACGTTATTACTTTCGAAAGACTAAAACAGCAAGTTTACACAGAAGACTCGCTGAAGAAGTCCTTCAGGAATGCTAATAAACTAAGTATGTCATCAATTATCGATGCAAACGTTACAACTTTAATTGTTGGATTTATCCTATTCTACTTTGGTACAAAAGACGTGAAAGGATTTAGTATTACGCTTGTATTATCTGTTTTATGTACATTGTTAATTATGTTAGTCTTTTCAAGATTTTTAGCGTCAATGTTAGTTGGAACAGGTATATTCAATGACAAACTTTATATGTTAGGTATCAGAAAAAGATACATTAACCATAAAACTAAGCTTGGTGCAATGATTGAAAACTTTGATTACTTGAAACAATCAAAATGATTTGCGCTTGGTTCTGTGATATTTGTTCTTATTGGATTAATTGTGTTCATTTCACTTTCAGCATCTGAAAACAATATTTGAGGAGGATTTAATAAATCACTTGAATTTGCCGGAGGAACAAATATAACTGTTCAACCATCGATTGGTTCTGCTATTACATTAGAAGATGCTGAATCTATTAAAAAAGTAATTGCAGATAATGCTGCAAAATACAATATTGAAAATGTTGACCAAATAGTTTCATTCTCAAAAGCAAGTGCTTCAGGAAATGAATATGTTGTAATGATTAAAACAAGTCAATCATTATCTGCAGATGTTGTTGAAAAAATTAGAGCTGATATTTTAAGTAATAACGCAAACGTTGAAATTATTAGTTACACAATTTCAACAAGTGAAGCTAACAAATTAGTATTAAATGCAGTTTTAGCTACTGTAATCAGCTTTGTAGGAATTATTGTTTACTTATTATTCAGAATGTCATGAACTTACTCAATTGCAGCAATTATTGGTTTAGTTCACGACTTCTTAATGGTTATTGCTTTCATTGTAATTACAAGATTACAAGTTTCAACAATCATAGTTGCAGCTATGTTATCAATTTTAGGTTTAAGTATCAATGATACTGTTGT
The DNA here is from genome assembly GCF_034863345.1 of Mycoplasma sp. 1232. Classification (NCBI taxonomy): domain Bacteria; kingdom Bacillati; phylum Mycoplasmatota; class Mollicutes; order Mycoplasmatales; family Mycoplasmataceae; genus Mycoplasma; species Mycoplasma sp. 1232. The sequence goes on along the minus strand of NZ_JAYFFB010000003.1, from coordinate 5,150 downwards.
TACATTTGATAAGATACGTGAAACAATTAAAACTAAATTCAATGGAAAAATTCTTAAAAAAGATGATATCAAGTCAATTGTTAACCACTCAATTGCACAAACATTCAAGAGAAGTTTATATACATCTGGAACAACAATTCTAGCTATTTTAGTTCTATTATGCTTTAACAATGCTACAAATATGTCATTTAACATTGTTATGTTATTTGGAATTTCAATTGGAGTTTACTCATCAATCTTCATTTGTTCTTGAGTATGAGCAATGTTAGAAGGTCACAAACAAAGAAAAATTCAAAAGAGAATTGATACAGGTTACTGAAATGTTAACCATCCAGATGAGCAAACATTCGCTGGAGTAAATGATTATCTTTAAAATTTCAAACTCACAAACGTGAGTTTGTTTTTTAACAAAAACAAATGCATTTGCATAACTTAATTATATTTTTAGAATATAATTACATTAATTTGAATTAATTGGAATAAAGGAGGGAAATATGGCTAAATTTATAGATGAAGTTTATGTATCAATTCAAGCTGGACGTGGTGGAAATGGTATGGTTTCATTCCGTAGAGAAGCACACGTTGATAAAGGTGGTCCAGACGGTGGAGATGGAGGAAGAGGAGGAAATGTTTACTTTGTAGGTGACTTAGGTAAAAATACTCTTTTAACTTTCTACCAAAACAAACGTATTGTTGCGAAGGATGGAGTTAAAGGTGGTCCTAAAAACCTTTATGGAGCCAATGCAGAAGACACATACGTTAAGGTACCTGTTGGGACATTGGTTTATGATGGTAAACGTTTAGTTGCTGATATTATTGAACCACATAAGCCATATTTAATAGCTTCTGGTGGTAAAGGTGGTAGAGGTAACACTAAATTCAAAACGGCTAAAAATACAGCTCCAAGAATTTCTGAAAATGGATTACCTGGAGAAAAATTTGAAGCACACATTGTGTTAAAAATTCTTTCAGATGTTGGTGTTGTAGGTAAGCCATCAGCAGGAAAATCAACATTCTTAAATGCTGTTTCAAATGCAAAAGCTAAAGTTGCTGAATACGAATTCACAACTCTTGTGCCACAATTAGGAATGGTTAAATATTTTGACGATTCATTTACAGTTGCCGACTTGCCTGGATTAATCAAAGGCGCTGCATTAGGCAAAGGTTTAGGAATTCAATTCTTAAAACACATTGAACGTTGTAGAGTTATAGCTCACATTATTGACTTTGGTTCAGAAGAAAAAAATCCTGTTGAAGATTATGAAGTTATTAACAATGAACTTAAGTCATACAATTTAAAATTAGAGCAAAAGCCACAATTAGTAATTGCTAACAAAGAAGATTTACCAGCTTTCAAAGCACACTTGAAAGAATTCAAAGCTAAATATCCGAATGTTGAAGTTATTTCAATTTCTGCAATCAAACGTGAAAACTTAGAAGAAGTTAAAGCTAAATTATGAGACTTAATTATCAATAACAAAACTCAGCCAATTGAAGAAAAAGAAGAAGAGGAAAAAGTTATTGAGTATGAACCTGATTTTGTTGTTACAAATCCATATCATGGATACTACGAAGTTTCAGGTAAAAAAGTCGAAGAATTATACAACCGTATTCCAATCAATACATTTGACAACCTTGTTAGATTTAACAATATCTTAAAGAAAATGGGCGTTTGAGAAGAGTTAATTAGAAAAGGTGTTAAATATGGTGACACTGTTTCTATTTACGGTTTCCAATTTGAATGAACAGATGAAGAGTAATCAATAATTTAATTATTGATTTCTTTTTATTTTCTTTAAATAAAATAAAATAAATAAAAGAGGTAAATATGAAAGATTTTTTAATAATCGGAAATTGAAAAATGAATAAAACTTATACTCAAACATTGAGTTATTTAGATGATTTAGTTTTATCGTTCAAAGAATTAAACATTCCTAAATGCATTAAAGTTGGAATTGCAGCGCCTTATCCAAGTTTACCTGCATTCACGAGTGCTATAAGTAAATTTGTACTACCGGTTGCTCAAAATATGTCTATTCATCAATTCGGTGCATTCACAGGTGAAGTTAGTGCTCTTATGCTAAATGATTTAAACGTTAGATACGTTATTTTAGGACACAACGAAAGAAGATTACATCACTTTGAAACTAATGAAAGAGTTAATGTTAAAGCTAAAATTGCTATTGAACACGGGATTACACCTTTAATTTGTGTTGGCGAAAGTTTAGAAGATTATCAAAACAATAAAACTAAAGAAATTATTAAGCAACAAGTTTTAGAAACAACTAAAGGTCTTGATTTAGATAAATTCATCATTGCTTATGAGCCGATTTGAGCTACAGGAACAGGTCATTCAGCTACTCCTGAATTTGCAAATGAAATTTGTGGCTTCATTTCAAAATTGCTAGATAACAAAGTTATTGTTCAATATGGAGGAAGTGTTACAAGTCAAAATATTGAACAATTATGCGCACAACCAAATATCAATGGATTTTTAGTTGGTAAAGCATCATTGCAATTAGATAACTTTATCGAAGTAATTAAGCATGCTTTAAAAACTAGGTAAAAATGAATAAGAAAATAGAAATATACATTGACTTCGAAGCAATAGATAGAAGACACGCTCTTATTTATGATGAATTAAAGACATCGAAGTTTCATTCAATTCCGTTTGCATACACAATTGGAAAATATCTAAATAATGATAAAAACCAAGAAATGCAAATAAAAACAAATGTTATTAACTTTAGAAATTACGACAAAAAAGAATACTTCAAAAAATTCAGAATTAAATTGTTAGCTGATATAGCTAAATTAAATGGAATGAAGGTCAAAGATTTAACTGTTAATAATATTAATGAGAAGTTTGTGTTTTATGGCTGAAATCCCGTTTTAGAAAATACAATCATAAAAACAGTTTTAGGCAACCAAACAATTTGTCATAATGCAAATATTTTTAAGGATAAATTTACATCTAAACAAGAAATTTCATTAAAGTGAATGTCTAAAGGTTACGAAGATAAAAGTTACTTTAAAAATACAATAGAAATTCTTAAGAAAAAATCATTTCGCAAGATTACTGATGAGTCAGATCCTGGCCTAATTGCCTCTTTAGCTGGTTTCGCTCTTTTTGAAGCACAATATAAGAAAAAGAATAAGAATTTTCTTAATAATGCAGAAATCACAACAATATTAAATGAATTAAGAATTTATAATTCAGATGATATTAACAGAATTGATTTTATTTACAAAAATTCAAAAACTCTTAATCATAGGATAAAAGCTAAAAATGTAATAACAACTGAATTAAAATCAGTTGATAAAAAAAGAATGCAGACACTCAATAAAATTAATTTATTTAGACAAATTGATAACATTGTAATACTTGATAAAATTTCTAAATCAATTGCAAATGAGGACTTATTAGAAATTCTTAAGAGAAACTTAAGATGACTTGAGAAAGCAATTGAATTAGTTAATGAAGCAGAAATTAATGGAGAAAACATTAAAAAATATTTAGAACGTCTATCAGATGATTATGAAAATCTTTCTAAAAAAACACAGAACCTAAGAGATAAAATTAAAAACATTTAAGCCATACACATAGTGCTAAAAATATAAAAATCAATCACATTAAAATCATTATCAAAAATGATTTTTTTTATTATAATAAAAAAGCAATATACACAATATTGCCAAATTAATGTGGGAGATATAACAAATATCGTTTGACCACCATATCGAAAGGATACAGAGTTTATGGCAAAAAAAGAAATTCAACGTATTGCTAAGTTGCAATTCCCTGCTGGTAAAGCTAAACCAGGTCCAGCTCTTGCTGGAGTTGGTGTTAACATGCCAGAATTTACAAAAGCTTTTAACGATGCTACAAGAGATAGAGGGGACGAACCAGTTCCAGTACAAATTACAGTTTACAAAGACAAATCATTCGAATTCAAATTATTCACAGCTCCTGCTTCATACAAAATCAAGCAAGCTGCAAAAATTCAATCAGGTGCTTCAAACGCTAAAACAACAATCGTTGCTACAATCTCAAAAGACCAATTAAGAGAAATCGCTGAATATAAATTACCTGACTTAAACACAGATGATGTTTACGCTGCTATGGCTACAATTGCTGGTACAGCTAAACAAATGGGTGTTTTAGTCGAAGGATACGACGACATTTTTAAAGCTAAAAAAGAAGCTGCTGCTGCAGCTAAAGCGGAAGCAAAAGCTGAAGCTAGAGAAGCTGAATTAAACAAAGAAGCTGAAGAACTTGTTGCAACAAAAGGTGAAAGAATCGAAGTTAACGTTATTTCACACGAACACAACGAAGAAGGAGCAGAATAATTATGGCTAAAAGAGTTTCTAAAAATTTAAAAGCTGCTAGAGCTGCATTTGACAGAACAGTTGCTTACGATTTAGCTGAAGCTATTGAGCTTGCTAAAAAAACTTCTTACGCAAAATTTGACGCTTCAATCGATTTAGCTTTTAACTTAAACTTAGACGTTCGTAAAGCAGACCAACAATTACGTGGAGCTGTATTACTTCCAAACGGAACAGGTAAATCAATCAGAGTTTTAGTAGCTACAAACAATGTTGAAAAACAAAAAGCTGCACAAGAAGCTGGTGCAGATATTGTTGTTGATGCACAAGCATTAGAACAAAGAATTAAAGAAGATCAATTTGATTTCGATGTTATGGTAGCTGACCCAGCTATGATGCCTTTATTAGGAAAATATGGTAAAAAATTAGGGCCTAAAGGTCTTATGCCAAACCCTAAAACAGGTACAGTTACTCCAACACCTGAAAAAGCTGTTGAAGAACTTAAAAAAGGTAAAGCTAACTACCGTACAGACAAAGCTGGTATTGTACACTCATTAATCGGAAAAGCAAGTATGTCAACTGAAGCATTAGTAGAAAATGCACAAACATTAATCTCATTAATTAAAAGATTAAAACCTGCAGCTGTTAAAGGGACATATATGTTAAACTTAACAGTTTCAGCATCAATGGGACCAAGTGTTAAAATTAAAATTGAAAAATAGTTAATTTATAAGTCATAGGGGAACCTATGATTTTTTTTATTCCATGTCCCGAGTTTCCAAGTTTGAAGGTCTAAAAAACGAATATGCCTATAAATAAGACAT
>NZ_JAYFFB010000002.1:0-92373 GCF_034863345.1 Mycoplasma sp. 1232 | reverse complement strand
AAAATTCAGTATCACTCACATGGTACTGTTTTTTTATACTCTAATATGCAAAATTATGCAAAAATTGTAAAAAAAACAGTCAAACTGATTAATTTAACTGTTTATGTGATTTGTAAGGTAATTAGTTTTTCTTTGCTAATTTAGCTTTGATGTGATTGTTAGGGTTAAATTTAATAAATTTGTAAAGTTTGTAGAATTCAAATGAAACTGTAAGGACAAATCCAAGCAATAATGGAATTAGTCAGTAAACAACTGAGTATGATGCTCCTAAACTAATTAATTTTGCATTATTTACAAACTCAACAATATCAACATTTCCAAACACTGAAGCAAGTCCGGGAATGAATGCTGAAGCAACAACACAGATAAAGCTAAATGCTGAAGCTAAGTAAACTAAGTAGTATTTTTTAATGTTTGTTACAAAAATGCTTTTTGAAGACATTAGGTTAAGTGAGTTAATACTTGAACCAATACCTAATGTAATGAATGTAGCAGAAGATGTAAGTTTTACAAATCATTCACCTTTGATACCTTGTGATTGAGCATATAACCCAACAAACAAGTATGAAAGTAATGATACAAATCCTAAGATTGAACTTTGGATAATTAAACTAATACCCATTCCATTTGCGAAGATACTATCATTTTTATTAAATGGTTTACGTTTCATAACATCTTCTTCATTTGGCACCATTCCAAGTGCAATAGCAGGAAGTCCGTGTGTAAGAAGGTTAATTCATAATAATTGTGCAGCTGTAAGAACAATAAATTCAGCTGTATTGATTGCATCTTTAAAGATAAATCTAAAGATGAATAAACCAAATAACATAACGATAATTTCTGTTAATGAAGAAATAAGTAAGTTTAAGATAACTGTTTTAATTCTGTCGAATGTTTCTCTACCACTTTTTACAGCGTGTACAATGGTGTTAAAGTTGTCATCAGTTAAAATAACATCAGCAGCTTGTTTAGAAACATCTGTTCCTGTAATTCCCATTGCACAACCAACGTCAGCCGCTTTAAGAGCAGGAGCATCATTAACACCGTCTCCTGTCATAGCAACAACTTGATTGTGTGCTTGTCAAGCTTTAACAATACGTAATTTGTCAGATGGATTTACACGAGCATATACAGAAATGTTTTTAACTTGTTCTAATAATTGTTCATCACTCATTTCTGCTAATTGTTTTCCATCAATTGCAATATCTCCATCTTTGAAAATTGATAAGCTTTTTGCAATTGAAATAGCAGTTGTCAAGTGATCACCTGTAATCATAACTGTTTTAATTCCAGCTGCAGCAGCTTCTTCGATTGAAGCTTTAACTGAAGCTCTAGGTGGATCAATCATTCCGATTAATCCTAAGAATACTAAATCGTTTTCATCTTCAACACTAATTGAAGTTGTATCAGGTTTCATTTTTTTGTATCCAACAGCAATAACTCTGATTGAATCGTTTGATCATTGTTCATTGATGTGTGAATATTCATCAGCTTTGTTTTTTGATTTAGCAAAGATTACATCAGGAGCACCTTTTGTAATCATTACTCTACCACCTTCAGGTGTTTCAATTAAAACTGACATTGTTTTTCTGTCACTATCAAATGGAAGTGAAGAAATCTTTTTGTATCTAGAATAGAAACTATCTTTCGAATTGTTATTTTCAATTCCAAATCTTAAGATAGCTGTTTCAGTAGGGTCTCCAACTTCGTTGTAACCATTTTCAAGTTTTGTAACTTCTGCATCACAACAAGCAACAAATGATGCTAATGTTTGTGATTTAGCTAAGTTTTTATTATTTGGATCACCTGCTTCAAAGAATTTAACAACTGTCATTTTATTTTCAGTTAATGTTCCTGTTTTATCTGAACAAATAATTGATGTAGAACCTAATGTTTCAACAACAGGGAATGCTTTGATAATTGCATTTTGTTTTGTCATTCTTGAAACACCGATTGCTAAAAGAACTGTTGTGAAAGTAATTAACCCTTCAGGAATTGCAGCTACTGCAAGTGAAATACCAATGACAACAGCGTTTGAGTACACTTGAGGTTCATTTCAAGTGTTTGAAATTGTGTTTGTTAAAACAATTTGTAAGATTGTTGTTAAGAACAATAATACAACCCCAGCAATTCCGAAGATTTTACTTAATTTGTTTAATTTAATTTGTAATGGCGAAAGTTGAACTTCTTGTTCTTGGATAGATGAGTTAATCTTTCCTATTTCTGTGTTAGCACCAATTGCTTTTACAAGTGCAATTGCTCTACCATTTACAACATATGTACTTGAGTAAATTTGATTGTATCTATCACCTAATGGTAAAGATTCAATGTTTTCAATAGTTCCAACTTTTTTATCTACAGCAAGCGATTCACCAGTTAATGATGATTCAACTACACTAAGTGAGTAAGATTCAACTAATTCAGCATCAGCAGAGATGTAATCTCCAGCTTCAACCACAATTAAATCACCAATTGTAACTTGTGATGATGGAATAACAACTGTTTTTCCATCTCTTATAACTTTAGCCATAAGCTCATTAGATTTAGCTAATGCAGCTACAGCTTGATCACTCTTGATTTCCTGATAAGTTCCAAGCATAGAGTTAAGTGCTACAACTACTAAAATGATGAATGGTTCAATATATGCGATAACGATTTCACTAGTTGTTTTTAATCTATCATCAACGTGTTCTCAAATAGTAACACCAAAACTAAATGCAGCAGCGATTAAAAGAATGATGATCATAAAATCTTTAAATTGATTTAAGAAAATTAAAAAGATGTTCTTTTTCTTTTTAGTTTCAATTGTGTTTAAACCAAATTGTTGATTTCTTTTAAGTGCTTCCTCAGAACTTAAACCAAGTTTTAAATCAGTTTGTGTTAAGTTTTCCATTTTTTCTCCTTTCTTATGTAATTTAACTTATAAATAAGTTAAATAATTATACCTTTTGTTTCTGATTTGCTAAATTTAATATTTTGAAGCTACAAAATACAAAAACCACTAGCACATAGACTTAAAAGTCTTTAACTAGTGGTTAATTATTAAAGGTATTTTGCTGCTTATTTAGATTTTTATAATCCTGATAAATCTAAATTTAAAGCAATTTATTCTTATTCTTCTTCGTTCTTGAAGTTATTAAATAAATTGTCTACATCTAATGGTGACATTGAAAATTCTTCATCGTCTTCATATGAAACATAGTCATATGTTGAATGTTGTTCATTGAATCTATTTATTAAATAAGCTCCATCGTCATTAAAAATAGAGTATCTAATATTATTAGAATGCAAGTAGTTTTCTAATGTAGTTTTTAAAATACCAGTACCTTTACCTGTGATGAACATAATTTGGTCAACTTTACCAGTTTTATAATCAAACAAATTGTTTGTAATTACAATTAGAGCCTCTTCAGCTAATAAACCGTGTAAATCAACTACTCTCATACTCTAATTTTAATTCCTGCGTTTTTCATTATGTCTAGAGCAAAGTTGTGGAATTTATCTCCATTATGTTCAGAAGCATCATATGTATCAGTTGCATTTGAATAAACTATGACTTTTTTATCTGAATTTATTTTGTTCAAGTAAATTTTTAAACTTAAAGCAAGTTGCATAACACAAATATCTGTACAGCAACCTACAAGCACAAATTCATCATATTGATCTCATAAGTTCATTGGAATGTCGTAAAACCCATTTGTAGTATTTTTATAATAAATTTTTTGAACATATTCTTGTAATTCAGGAACTATTTGTGATTCTTTATCATTAGCTAAACAGTGAATTGGATAAGTTTTCATTTCCAAATCATCTTCAGAGTGATGGTCGCATATGAAAATATTATGCTCATAGTTTTGCAACATATCTTCTATAGTAGGAATAATATTATTTATTCTACTTGAAGATAATTTTCCTTCTTTAGCAAAACCGTTAAGCATATCTATTACTATTAATAAACTTTTTTTATTCATCTTATTGTTCTTTTTGACAAACAGGACAGAATGATGTTCCTCTCCCATTTGGTTTAAAGTCTAATTTAACTTTTTGAACAATTCCTTCTTTACATACTAAGCAACGTTTATTAGCTCTGCTATAAACTCTTAAATAGTTTTGATAATGTCCAACTACACCATTAACTGACGCATAAGTGTGAACTGTGCTGCCACCTGCTTTGATACTGTCATCCATAATGATTTGTGCATTTTTTAAAAGTTCTTTAAGTTGTTCTTTAGTTACTTTGTTGCATTTAGTCATCGGGTAAATTTTAGATGCAAATAAACATTCATCAGCATAAATGTTACCTATACCTAAAACAAGTTGTTGATCTAATAATGCAGCTTTAATTGAAATGTTTTTTCTTTGTAATTTTTCATATAAAGCATCAACATCTACATCTTTAGGTAACTTAGCTAACTTTTTGATTTCATAAACACTTCTTTTATCAGTGTTTGCAAAGTATTCAATTGATCCGAACATTCTTGGATCAACAAAAACAAAACATAAGTTGTCAGATAAATAAAATTCAACAATTATATGATTTACCATTTTCTTTAAGTCGGCTAAATGTTGTTGTTCTACAACATAAAACATACCTGACATTCTTAAATGGATAACCATTTTGGAATTGTCATCTAAATAAATTGTGATGAATTTACCATAATTTTGAATTTGGATAATTTTCTTATCAGTAACTGATTTTACAAACTCATCTAAAGGTACATTTTTAATAATTTTAGAAACATTAATTTGTACATTTTTGATAGTTTTGTTTAATATTTTTTTATTTAATTGTTCTGTGATTATAGTCACTTCAGGGTATTCTGGCATTTTTACCTCCATTTTTTTAGGGTTAAAAGTTTTTTAAATAAATTTTAAAAAAATTTAATTTAGTATATATATTTTACTCTATAAGAGTAAAATTAAAATATGGAAAGATCAAAATATAAAGATATTTTACTAGTATCTACAGATACTGTACCTGGACTTGGTGGTTTTGTTTCTCCTGAAACATTAGAAGCACTTTATGAAATTAAACAAAGACCATTAGATAAAAAGATGGTAATTGTTGTAGGTTCATTAGAACAAGCTCAAGGATTTGCGCAATGAAATGAAGAAGCAAATGCATTTGCTATTCATAAATGACCTGGAGCAAATACAATTATTGTAAACGATCAAGGTTTCAGAATGCCAGCTTGCAAAGCATTTCAAGAGTTCTTAATTAAAAATGGCCCAATGTATTTAACAAGTGCTAATTTATCAGGACAACCAGCTTCGAAAACTTTAGAAGAAGCTAAAGCACAATTCCCAATGATCGAAAATGTTATTGACTTCTGTGAAGGAACAGGAACACCAAGTACAATTTATAATTTAGATACTAGAGAAACTATCAGACGTTAAAATGTCTATAAAAAACTCAAAAATAGAACTTTTGTCAAAGTTTTGTTTTTGGTTTGCATTTTATAATAACTGCTTCCATTAAATGAATTTATATATGAAATTATTTTGTGCATATTTTAGTTAGTCTGCTTGACTAACTTTTTTATTTTCCTTATTAATAATATATTATTAATAATTTTTATAACTTTTTGTTTTAAGTGTTAAAATATTTTTGACTAAAAATAGTCCACATCATACTTAATATTTTGATGTTTTTAAATTATTAAATTTAGGAGGAAAAAATGACACCACACATTCATGCTAAAAAAGGTGAAATAGCTAAAACAGTTATTATGCCAGGTGACCCATTAAGAGCAAAATTTATTGCTGAAACATACTTAGATGAAGGGTTCAAATTAGTTAATACAGTTAGAAATATGTTTATGTACACAGGTACATACAAAGGAAGACCAATCACTGTAGCAGCTAGTGGAATGGGATGTCCTTCAATCGGGATTTACTCATACGAATTATTCAAATTTTATGATGTAGATAGAATTATTAGAATTGGTTCAGCTGGATCATACAAAGCTGACTTAGGACTTTACGAAGTTGTTTTAGCATCAGAAGCTTTTGCTGACGCTGATGCATTTAGAAGAATTGCTTTAGGAAAAGAAGGAAACATTTCATTACCTTCAGCAAAATTAAACGAAGAAATTAAAGCTATTGCTGCTTCACAAGGAACAAAAATTACTGAAGGAAGAGTACATTCATCAGATATATTCTACTCAGTTGTTCCACTTGAACAAAGAATTGAAGAAACACAATCAGTTTGTGTTGAAATGGAATCATTTGCATTATTCACAAATGCTGAAGCTACAGGAAAAGAAGCTGCTTGTTTATTAACAATTTCAGATAACTTAATTACACACGAAGAAACATCAGCTGAAGAACGTCAAACAGCATTTACAAAAATGATGGAGATTGCTTTAGAATTAGCAAAATAATATGCGTGTAGTAGATATTATTGAGAAAAAACGTTTAAATCACGAACTAACAAATGAAGAAATTGAATTTTTAATTAATTCATACGTTAGAGGTGAAACACCAGATTACCAAATGAGTGCATTCTTAATGGCAGTTATGTTTAATAAAATGAACTCAAGAGAAATTGCAACAATGACAAAATATATGATGCATTCTGGTGAAGTTATGAACTTATCAGCTATTCCTGGTATTAAAGTTGACAAACACTCAACAGGTGGAATTGGAGATAAAACAACTTTAGCAGTAGGGCCAATTGTTGCTGCTTTAGGAGCTCCAGTTGCTAAAATGAGTGGTAGAGGACTTGGACACACAGGTGGAACTATCGATAAATTAGAAACAATTCCAGGTTTCACAGTTGAATTATCAGAAAAAGAATTTATCGAACAAGTTAAAGAACATGGTATTGCAGTTATTGGACAATCTGCATCACTTGTTCCAGCTGACAAAAAATTATATGCATTAAGAGATGTTACAGCAACAGTTGAATCTATTCCACTTATTGCTTCATCTATTATGTCTAAAAAATTAGCAACAGGTTCAAATGCTATCTTACTTGATGTTAAATGTGGAAATGGTGCTTTTATGAAAAATGAAAAAAGCGCTATTGCATTAGCTGAAACAATGATTAGCATTGGTAAAGAACTTAATGTAGACACAAGAGCCGAAATCACAAATATGTCAAGACCAATTGGTCGTGAAATCGGTAACAAAAACGAAGTTCTTGAAGCTATTAGAACTCTTGAAGGAAAAGGACCTGAAGATTTCAATGAATTAGTTTACTCATCTTGTGCAACAATTTTAGAACAAGCTAAAATTGCTAAATCACACGATGAAGCACTTAAAATGGTTGATGAAGTTATTAAAAACGGAAAAGCTCTTGAAAAATTCTATGAATTTGTAAGAGTACAACATGGTGATGTAGAAGCTCTTAAATCACCTACATTCTGAAATCCTAAATACAAATTAGAAGTTGTTTCAGAAGACGAAGGATACTTAGAAATCTTTGACGCTTTAACATTTGGTATTGTTTCAATGAAATTAGGTGCTGGAAGAAAAACAAAAGAAGACAGCATTGACAATGAAGCCGGAATTACATTGAACAAGAAAACAAATGAAGAAGTTAAAAAAGGTGATGTATTATTCACATTATATTCATCAAACCCAATCGATGTTGAATTAGTTAACGAACTTAAACAAGGATACAAATTCAATAAAGAAAAAGTTGAAAACAAAATTATTATTGCTAAATTACAATAATTACATTAAACACTTAATTTAAATAGTTAAATTTAAACAAAGGATAAAATGAATTACAACAAATTAATCGATCATACTTTATTAAAAGCTGAGGCGCAAAAAAAAGACATTGATAAATTAATCGACGAAGCTATTAAATATGACTTTGCTACAGTTTGTGTTAACTCAGGATGAGCAAAATACGCAGCTGAAAGATTAGCAGGAACAGGAATTGGTGTTACTGTAGTTGTTGGTTTCCCTTTAGGAGCTAACATTACAGCAGTTAAAGCACATGAAGCTAAATTAGCTATCGAACACGGTGCTACAGAAATTGATATGGTTATGGCTATCGGACGTTTCAAACAAGGAGACTACGAATACGTTCTTAACGACATGAAAAAAGTTAAAGAAGCTTGTGGAGATAAAGTTCTTAAAGTTATTATCGAAACAGCTTTATTATCAGAAGAAGAAATCAGAAAAGTAACTGAAATCGTTATGAAATCAGGTGCTGAATTCATCAAAACTTCAACAGGAACAAGCTTCCGTGGTGCATCATTAGAAGATGTTAAAATTATGAAAAGCGTTTGTGGAGACAAATTACTTATCAAAGCAGCTGGAGGAATTGCAAACATTGATGATTTAATCGCAATGTACGAAGCTGGAGCCACAAGATTTGGAACAAGTCGTTCAATCGCTATTGTTGAAGGAAAAACTTCTAAAGAAGGATACTAATCCTTTAATAATTATCAGATCACTATCATAAGATGGTGATTTTTTAATGCGCTTTATTCAATTTAAGTTCACATTTGACTAAATTTACTAAATAAATGAGGTGCGAAATGAAAAATAAAGAAAAACTTATAGATTTATTTGAAGTTCACGAAATCAGTGATGATTTATTCGACTTCTTATTTAAAAAATCGAAAATGACTGATAAATTAATTATGCCAATCTTACAAGTGGGTGATGAATACTTATTCTGTGAGGTTAAACACAAGAAATTCAGATTAGACAGTGATATGGGTGTACTTTTATATACTGCAGATGGGTTAACTGATTATGAACTTAATGTAAACACAATATTTAAAATTAAAGAAGATATCTTATTTAAGAATTCATACAACATTAATCACGAAGTACTACATAAGAAAATTAGTGAGTTTAATGAATTAGAAATTCTACAAATCATTCACGATAAGGTTATGGACAATCTAAGAAATGTAAAAGTAATTCAAATCAATCGATTAAACAATCAAATTTAGTCAAGTTAAACACAAGAAACACTAAAATTAGATTAAAAAACATCTTAACAACTACGTTAAGATGTGTTTGATTATGTAATTATATTCATTTAAGTGCAATAGCTGTAATTAAGACAGCTACTAATGCAATTAATAGAACTAAAGAGAAAACAGCTAGTATATATGCTAGTCTATTTTTCTTATATCTTTTAACAGATGTTTCGTCTTTAACATTCTCTTCGATTACTAAATCAACTAATTGAGTATATTTTTTCTCTGATTTGATTGTTGAGTAACCTGGTTTTTTAGCATTTTTCTTTTGTCTAGGCATCGTAACCTTCTTTTGGAGTTATCATAATAGCAAAAGCTTCAGGACCTGTGTGAACTGAAATAACACTTGAAGTAAGTTGCTCATTAACAAGTGTAATTGAGTGTTTTTGCGCTTGTTCTTGAACTAATTTATTAACTTTTTCGTCTATACCGTGCATTCAAGTAAAAACGTAATCTTCTGGCTTATCAACTACTTCCATTACTTTTTCAAATAGTTTTTTAATAGCGCCTGATGAAGTTAATTTGAATGAAACAAATGAAACTGCATCATTTTTATCATATGAAAGGACAGGGTAAATACTTACTTTTGAAGCGATAAACTTTTTAACTGATGATAATCTACCACCTGAAATTAAATATTTTAAGTTCATAGGGAGTAAGAATGTGTGTGATTTATGATTTAGTTTAGCAAGATGATTAATAATAGATTGAACTTCTAAGCCTTGCTCACTTAGTTTTTTAGCATATTTAGCTGCATATAATAATTGAACACCTGCAAAGTGATTATCAACTACATGAATGTTTTTATATTCATTAGACATAGCTGCAACGTGATTTGGTGTAGAAGATAATTTAGATGAGATACCTAAATAAATAACTTCTTGGTTTTCCTCAGCAGCTTTTTTAACTGTGCTTTGAAGGATATCTAATTTTGGTGATGAAGATTTAATATCAGTTGCATTAGCAAGCTGCTCTAAAACTTCAATGGGGTCAACTATACCATCTTGATAAACTTTTTTATCAATTTCTATCTGTAATGGTAAATAATAAAATCCTTGAGCTTCTGCTTCGGTTTTTGAGATTCCTGAAAAGGAATCGATAATAATACCTATTTTTTCCATGAAGTAAATTATATAGCAATTTATTGTAAAAAAAGTCTTATATATACATAAAATGTATATATAAAAATATATGCATTTTTAGTAATAATTTAGTTTTATTTTTTGACTAAAATGCCTTGTACACTATGCTAAAAGTATTTTCGCACGTGTATATGTATATATAATATAAAAAATATTTAATAATAATTATATTTACAATATAATTATTACTATGACTAAACAAATGACAAAGATTATTTTTCTAACTATTATTACGTTAGGTTTCATATGAATTAAATGAAACAAAGAAAAGAAAGCTAAGAATACTATTTACCAAAGTAACAAGCTTCCTTTCAAAGTTGAACAATTAGTTAGTGCTCTAGGTACTAAAGAAAATATTGATAACTTTGAAGTTAAAATAAGTAGACTGGTTGTAACAGTTAAATCAAACAACAAAGTTGATACAGAAGCTTTAAAAGAATTAAAAGGTGTAAGTGGAATTTTATTATCTAGTTCTAAAGTATCTATAACACTTGGTGAGTATGCTAATGAAACATTTAGACAATTAGAACAACAAGCAAAATAATGAGGTTATAAAATGAGTAAAGAACAAAACAAATATAAGATTATTCTAGATAACTTATTAGATATTTCTCAGACTGACTCTTCTATATTTACTAAAATACAAAATAAATATTTTTATGACTTGTATTCGCTTATAGGAGATAAAAACTGAGATACGTTTTATAACAATGAAACATTTCAAATAAGTGCGCTAGACAATAATGTAATTACTTTGATTGAAAAGATTTCTAATATATCAGGACCTGATAATTTGGTCTTATATTTAGAAAGCAAACTTGATGTATTGCATCATTTGAAAATTAAAGTTAATTTAGAAAACGTACAACAAGATTGAGAATACTACAAGAAAAAGATTTTAAATGACTTACAGTTAATGCTACAAAAGTCAATCACACAATGAAAATTGTTAGATGACAAAGTAACTAACATTCTTGATGAAACAAATATTTGACCTTTATATATAGGTTTTCTATTTATTTCACTTAAGAAAGATGACAAATTCATTTATGCTCCTTTATTCTTAAAACAAGCATCAATTGATTTTGTAAACGGTAAACCAATTATTAAATCAGATGGAGATATTAAAGTTAATGAAAAACTTGTATTCTTCTTAAACAATAATGATTTCAAGATTTCTATTGACGCAGAATTTAAAGACTACAAGATTTCTACTTTAATTAATAAGTTACAAGAAGATTGAAACGATTTATTTGATTTACCAGTTTCACTTAAAAATCCTTTTGAGAAAATCTCAAATCCTGAGGAAGAAATTACTAATGAAAACATTAAATTCCATCCAGGTGCTGTTTTAGGAATTTACCAACCTTGAGGTGGGTATGCTAGAAACAGAATGAAAGAGATTGCTCAAAAAGATGAAATTGATAACATCATCAAAGTTGAGTTTAATAAAAACATTTATAAAGCTACAGTTGAGCATAATACATATAGAGATAACATAGGATTAATCAAGATAACAGATTCAAACTTATCTCAAGATAAGGCTATTGTAAGTTCGATGCTTCAAAACACTGTTATTTGAGGTCCACCTGGTACAGGTAAATCTCAAACAATAGTTAATATATTAGCTAACATCTTAGTAAGAAAGAAAACAGCAATTGTTGCGTCACAAAAGAGAGCAGCGCTTGAAGTTATTAAAAATAGATTAGATGATTTATCTGCATTCTGTTTATTTATATTAAATACAAAGAATACAAACAGAAAATCATTCTATGAACCTATTAAAAAATACTTAGATATGCTTGAGAACTTTAGTGGAACAAATGGATTCCATCCTTTGAATGTTATTTCAGAAAGCGAAATTAACTTTATAGATGCTGCTTCTGAATATCTAAATGATTCACTTGCAAAAGATGTTTTATTAACTTACTACTACTTTGCATCACAAAAGCAAGATTTCGATCATTTAACAGACATCGAGTTTCTATTATCGCTTCCAAAAGATGTTAAATATCCAATTGAACCAACAAACCGTCAAACAGCTAAAGAATTACTTAAATTAAGTAAATATAAATATTTACCTTTTGTAAAAGAATATAGAAGACTAAAAGAATTAGGTAACTTAATTGACGAAAAATTACCTACATTCAATGGTTCATTAAGTGATTTAATGAAATTTGTAAACACAATTGGATTTGAGCACATTAATTCAGAACACAGTCCATTTAAAAAACTTAATAATTTAATTACGGCTTACAAAAACATTCAACCTAGACCACAAAGAATGAGTATAGAAGAAGTCAGAGACTTTGTGGCTCACTTAATAGTGGCTAGAATTAATAA
Source organism: Mycoplasma sp. 1232 (assembly GCF_034863345.1). Taxonomy (NCBI): domain Bacteria; kingdom Bacillati; phylum Mycoplasmatota; class Mollicutes; order Mycoplasmatales; family Mycoplasmataceae; genus Mycoplasma; species Mycoplasma sp. 1232. Next base: position 79,937 of record NZ_JAYFFB010000002.1, on the reverse strand, counting down.
ATTTGACGAAAAACTTAAAAAAGAATATAGAGAATTTGCTCAATCAGTAAGAATTCAAAACTTAGAACCTTATAGATTTGTTAAAAAATTCACTGGAATGATTAAACAATTATTCCCAATTGTAGTTGCTACACCTAACACAGATTTATCAGGTTGATCTAAAGAAGAATTTGATTATGCAATCCTTGATGAATCAAGTCAGATTTTCATTGAAAATGCCATTCCAATTCTTTATTTAGCAAAAATCAAAATCTTTGCTGGTGACACAGAGCAAATGAAACCGACTTCTTGATTTGTGCAACGTATTACAGATGATTCGATTTTCGGTAAAGTTGAATCAGTTCTAGATTATGCACTTTCATTAGGAGTTCATAATGTTATGCTTGATAAGAATTACCGTTCAAATCACGCTGAACTTATGGGGTTCTCATCAAAAACTTTCTACCAAAGTAAACTTAACGTTTTAGATGCTGCTAACGCTTGAAATAATGAACCGATTGAAGTTTACCAAGTAGATGGTTCTTGAGACCAAAACAAAAACATCGTTGAAGCTAAATTAGCTATAGACAAAGTAATAGAAAATATAGATAAATATAAGAAAATAATTCTTTTATCATTTAACGTTAAACAAAGTAATTACATAACAGAATTGATTTACAATCAATATCCATTACTTGAAAAAGCAATTCACAGCAAGAAACTTTTAATCAGAAACATTGAAAACATCCAAGGAGACGAAGCTGACTTAGTTATTGCAACAATTGCTTACGATAAGAACACAAAATTATCGTCTACATACGTTTCACGTCCAGGTGGTAAAAATGCTCTTAATGTAGCGATTTCACGTGCTAAAGAAAAAATGATTATCATTAAGACAATCAAATCTGAAGATATCATTTTAACACCTGAAATATCTGACGATATTAGAGTGTTCAAATCTTGACTTCAATTCTTAGAAAAAGAATCAGAACAAAGAAGAATTGAAATCAAAGAATCATTTGATCAAAACCATTATTCAATTTCAAATACTAAACTCAAGGACGACTGATTTAAAAACTTAGTATTTAACAGAATTAAAAGTGCAATTGCATATGATCCAAACTTTGAAGTGTTCAAAGATTACATAGTTGGTTCATTAGATATAGACATTGTAGTTACATACAACAAAATACCATTCAAATGTATTTCATTTGACACAATGTACTATGCAAATTCAAAAGAAAACTTCGTGTCTTTATATGATGCAGTTAAATTCTTAAAATCTAAATCATATGATGTGGAAGTTGTTACACCTATTAACTGAATTTGAATTCAAAATCAAATCGATAGTTGATTTACGCCTGCAAAAACAAAAGAGTTTAAATCAACTTCAAAAGGTCAAGTAACAAATACTTACACAATTAACAAAACTGCAGAACACGAAGTTGCTAGAGAACCACAAGTACAAAATCAAATTTTAACTGCACAAATCACAATTGAACCAATTGCTGAAGAAGTAGATGAAGTTGATTTAAATATTAATGATGAACAAATAATCGAAGCCGAAGAACAACCTGCAGAGCAAGTTGTAATTCTCTCAGATGAAAAAGTTGAACCTATAACAGAGACTGTTGTAGAGAAAAAAATCTTTAACTTTGATTCATCTGATGAGGATGAAGAAGAAGAAGAAGAATTTATGGAGAGTAAAACTTCAGAAAGTATTCAAGAACAAAATAAACCTGAAGAAGTCGAAGACACACTTGAAGAAGAAATTGATTCAGAAGATCAATTAGTTGAGAAATCAAACTCAGAAAATGATAATAAAATAAAAACTCAAAATGATTCAGATGTTTATGAAGAAATCTGAACATTTGAAAACAATGAAGTTTCAAATGATAATATTGAAACTGAACAAATAATAGAAGATATACAAAATAAAGAAGTTAATGAAGAACCCGTTGCTGTAGACGAAATAGTAATTAAAGAAGAACAAACAACAGAAGAACCATTCATTAACCAAAGTGAAATTGATTCATCATTTGATGATATTTTCCAAATCAAACCAGAAAATATAGAAGAACAAATAACACAAGAATTTGTTGCAGACAGTACTAAAGAACAACAAACTTCTACAGATTCACAAGAATCACAAGTAGATGACCTAGATTACAGCGATGAAGATGATGATAATTTTGTATTAAATTTTGAATCATTCAACCCAAGAGCTGTTACAAAAGAAGAACAAATAACACTTGATAAAGTTGAACAAGCAGAAGAAGTGTTAAATAAGAAAAAATCTCATATAATTCATCCGACGATGCAAGATAAAACAGAAGAATGAATTTATGATGGACAATACGATGACTTTTAATAGATAGGAGAACTTATCATGACAATCGAAAAATTTTTAACATTTATGTCTAAGGACGTTAAAAGAAATTTAATTATTCACTTATTTACTTGTCACGAAAAAGAATGTGACGTTTTAGATTTAGTTGACCTTTTAAAGGAAAAACAAGCTAACGTTTCAAAACACTTAGGTGATTTAAGAAGAGACAAAGTGGTAGCTAGAACAAAACAAGGTAAAAAATCAAAATACTATGTAACAAATGAATTTAAAAAACAATATGGTTACTTAGTTGAAGAAATTATGGAACACTCAGATCCTGCTTTACTTGACAAAATGGCTTGCAAATGTTTTGGAGATGGACACGTAATGGAAGTTGGAGAACACAATCACAACTTAAAATACGTTTCAAGCGTAAACAAAAAATAATATGCAAAAACCAATTCCAAAAATTACTTTCTGAAAATTGACAAAAGGCATTCGAATATATTGTCTTTTGTCTATTTTTACAATTTTAGTAGAAGTTTTAATGCAGGTATTTTTACCTGATGTTTCAAAAGATGTAATTAATGCATTACAAAACAATACTGCTGATATTAATTATGTACTACAAAAAGGAGCTATTCTAATAGCTCTTGCTCTTATTGCGCTTCTAACAGGTATATTAGGTGCATATTTTTCAAATATTGCATCCACTAGATATGCTCAAAACATCAGAAACGCAATAATTAAACAAGTTAATGAATTTTCATTTGAAGATATTGACCATTTTACAAATGGTTCAATCATAAATAGACTGAATATAGATGTGAATAATGTTCAAATGTCATTTAGGTTCATAATCGGAACTTTTATTAGGTTACCTATTATCTTCTTGTTGTCACTTACAATGTCATTTAAACTATCATTGACTTTGTCATCTATATTCTTAGTAACATTACCAATATTATGTAGTTTCTTTGTTTTAATCTGATTTATTAGTTTCCCTAAATTCAAACTAATGTATAAACAATATGATTTATACAATCAAAAAATTCAAGAAAACTTAAACAGCATTAGAACAATCAAATCATATGTGACTGAAAACTCAGAATACAACAAAGTTGCATCTTTAGCTAATACACTTAAAGACACTAATATTAAAGTTAATAAGTACTTAACTTTTAACAGCTTATTAATTAATGGAATAATTTATAGCTCATTTATTACACTTGCAATAATTGGAACACAATTGTATTTAGGGCAAAAAATTCAAATTGGAACAATTATGGCATTTGGTTCATACATCTGAATGGTTTCAGGTTCTTTAATGGGAATTATGAACGTTTTAAGTCAAATTTTAATGTCAATTCCTGCTTCAAAAAGAATTAAAGAAATTTTAAATTATGTTCCTACTATATTAGATGCAAAAGACGCAATCAAACACAATGTAATTGCTGACATTGAATTTAAGAATGTTTCATTTGCATATGCAAATTCAAGTCATCAAGCACTTAAAAATATTAATCTTAGAATTCCAGCTAATAGTTCATTTGGAATTATTGGACAAACTGGTTCAGGAAAAACTACACTTATTAACTTAATTCCTAGATTTTATTCAGTTAAAGATGGAGCTATTTTAATTGATGGGATTAACATTAATAAGATTCAAAAAGATAATCTAAGACAACAAATTTCTGTTGTATTTCAAGATTCAACTTTATTTAAAGGAACTATTAGAGAAAATATGCTTTTTGCTAATCCTGATGCAACTGATGAGCAAATTTATCAAGCATTATCAGAAGCAAACATTTATGACTATGTCTATGGATTAGAAGATAAATTAGATCACGTAGTAGAACAAAGAGGAAGAAACTTTTCTGGTGGTCAAAAACAAAGATTAGCAATTGCTCAATCATTACTTAAACAACCTAAAATCTTAATTTTAGATGACTCAACATCAGCGCTTGATTCTAAAACTGAAAATCACGTGAAAAATGCTGTGTCAAAACTAAAAAATTGCACCAAAATTATCATTGCACAAAAGATTAGTTCAATCAAAGATTGTGACAATATTATCTTGTTACAAGATGGGAAAATCCAAATTCAAGGTAATCACGAGTATTTACTTAAACATAGTAAATACTATAATGAACTATACCAATCACAACAAAATGCAGGAGGTTTAGATGAGGTCGATGCAATCATTTAAATCACCTAATCACAATCTTAATTTAAAACTAACTAAAGAAGAAAAGTTAGATTCATTTAAGAAATTAGTTTCTTTATTATGAAAACATAATAAAGGATGATTGCTTTTAGCTTTTACTTTAGTTATATTTAGTGCAATGGGTAATATATATAACCAACTATTTTTAGGATATGTAATAGTTGACAAATTATTGTTAGGAACAAATCCATTTAATGAAGATAAGTTTTACATAATTATTTGTGTATCTGCACTTATTTTCTTAACAAGTATTATTTGTGATTTTATAGCTAATAGAATAATGATATCTATTACCTATAAAACAATGACCAATCTACGTTTGGGCTTGTATGAACATATACAAACTTTACCTATTAAATACTTTGATTCTAAATCTAAAGGTAATCTAGTATCTAGATTTACTTCAGATATAGATACACTTAGAATGTTTCTATCAAGAACAATAATTACAATTATTCAATCGTTTATAACTTTAACTGTATCACTTACAATCTTATTTGTACTTAACTGATTACTTAGTTTGATAATGGTTGCTTTAACAATACTAATAGCACTTAGTGCATACATTATTAGTAAAAAATCAAGTAAGTACTTTATTAATAAACAAAAAAATAACGGTCAAATAACAGGTTATGCAGAAGAAGTTATTTTAGGACTTAAAACTATTAAAATGTATGGTCAAAGTGCTAATGTAGTTAAGAATTTCTCCGATATTAATAACACACTAACTAAAAACAGTTTTAAATCTGAATTTATTTCTTCAATCATATGACCTTTATCAAAGAACTTAAGCAACATTGCTTATGCTCTTGTTATTATGATTGGAGCAATTGTTGTTATCACAAACCAATCAGGTAACGGAGTTGCTCTGGGATTAACAATCGGTATTGTTGTTTCGTTTTCTCAATCAGCTAAAAGTTTCTCAGGTCCAATTTCAGCAATGACTCAAACAGTAAGCTCATTTATGCTTGCGTTAGCTGGTTCAAAAAGAGTTTTCGATATATTAGCTCAAAAAAGCGAAATTAATCAAGGAACTATCAAATTAGTTAAAGTAATTAATGAAAATGATAAATACACTGAAGTTAATTTAAATGATAAAGATGGTTTCTATGCTTGAAAAACACAAGTAGGAAATCAAATCATTTACCAAAAAGCACAAGGTAAAATTGAATTTAAAAATGTATATTTTAAATACAATGAAAATGATGAAAAATACACATTAAAAGATATTAGTTTTGTAGCTAATCCAGGAGATAAAATTGCATTTGTTGGACCAACTGGTGCCGGAAAAACAACAATAGTGAACTTAATAACTAGATTTTATGAAGTAACTGATGGAGTGATATTGTATGACAATATACCTATTGAGAATATTGATAAATATTCTCTTAGAAAATCTATTGGTTATGTGCTTCAGGAAACAAGATTATTTACAGATACAATTCAAAATAATATAACATATGGTTCTGATTTATATGACGAACAAATGCTATCTAATGTTTCAAGAACAACTAATTTATTTGAACATATAGAAAAATTAGATGATAAATACTCAACTATGTTAACTAATTCAAGTTCTAATTTATCTCAAGGACAAAAACAACTTATTTCTATAGCAAGAGCTAGCTATAAAAATCCAATAGTTTTAATATTAGATGAAGCGACATCTAATATTGATACACATACAGAATTCCAAATAGAAAAAGCAACCGATAAGTTGCTTCAAAACAAAACATCATTTATCATAGCTCACAGATTAAGTACAGTTAAAAATGCTACAAAAATAATTGTTATAGATGATGGACAAATCATTGAACAAGGTTCTCACGATGAACTTATAAAAAATAAAAATCTATATGCTCAACTATGAGAATATGCTTCAAACAAATAGCAGGAAAAATCAATTTCTTGCTATTTTTATATATAAAAATAGAAAGCTTCACAAATCACAATAACAAACATTTCGTTCACAATTAATCAGTGCTATGCAAATAGTGCTGATTTTTTATATCTTTTTTAAGTTAATTAATTAACTAAAGATATAAAAAATAACAAGACTATTTAATCTTGCTATTTGTAATATTTAAATACTGTTTATAAGCATGTTTTAAGAATGCTTTTGACTTGTTATATGTAAGAATATTCAAAGCTCTTTTCATAGGGTAAAAATGCACTTTTTTGACCTCTGAGAGCAGTTTCTTAGGACAAGAAGTGGTTTTAGTATCTGCTACGAAGTAAGTTACTTCTTTTCAGTTACCTGTTCGATTAACAAAATATGTGTCAACATAAAATTTGTCTGCATAAATTGTTATATCTTTAATTGATGTTTCTTCAAAAACTTCACGATGCGCTGTGTCAAGTTTTGTTTCGTTATTTTCCATATGTCCTTTAGGAAAATTTCAAACATCATTAATTTGTTTGATTAATAAAACTTTAATTTGTTTTTTGAATTGTTTGAAAACAATTGCACCACACGAATATTCAGATACTTTTTGATCCATTATTTTTGATTTTCCAATCATTGTGTAGCTAATTGTTTAAGTTTTTCAACTTTGTTAAGTTGTTCTCAAGGTAAGTGTAAATCGTTTCTACCAAAGTGTCCATAGTATGCTGTTTGTAAGAAAATAGGTTTTCTAAGACCAAGAGCATCAATGATACCTTTAGGTGTTAAATCAAATAATTGAGTTACAAAGTCAGCAATTACACTGTCTGGAATGTTTTTAGATGTACCAAATGTTTCAATCATAATTGAAACTGGTTTAGCAACGCCGATTGCATAAGCAATTTGAACTTCACATCTGTCTGCTAAATTAGCTGCAACAATGTTTTTAGCAATTCATCTAGCGGCATATGCTGCTGATCTATCGACTTTAGTTGAATCTTTTCCTGAAAATGCTCCTCCACCGTGTCTTGCTGAACCACCATATGTGTCAACTATTATTTTACGTCCTGTAAGACCTGTGTCACCAATAGGTCCACCGATGACAAATTGACCTGTTGGGTTGATTAAAATGTGTTTAGGTGCATCTAAGTTGTATTCTTTTAATACAGGTAAAATAATTTGTTCTTTAATGTATTTTTTAAACTCTTGTTCGTTGTAGTTTTTAGAATGTTGAATACTTAATAAAACTGTGTCTACAAATACATTGTCTTTGTCTGTGTAATCTAATGTAACTTGTGATTTCATATCAGCTTTAGCTCATTTGAATTCCATATTTTGTCTTAAGTTTTCAGCTCTTTTAACTAAAGCGTGAGCTAATGTAATTCCCAAAGGCATATATTCAGGTGTTTCGTTAATTGCATAACCGAACATTAAACCTTGGTCACCAGCACCGATTTCGTGTCCTTTTTCGACACCCATAGCGATGTCTTCGCTTTGTTTTTTGATGTCTGTAATGAAACTTGTTTCTGTTGTGTAGTATCCGAGTTCTTTCAAGATGTTTTTAGCTATTTCTATAACATCAATATCAGCAGATGATTTAACTTCTCCTGCTATGAAAATATTATGCCCACTTGCCATCGTTTCAATAGCAACTTTTGACGTTGGATCTAAAGCAAGGTAAGCATCTAAGATTGCATCAGAAATTTGGTCACATAATTTATCTGGGTGACCTCTTCCAACTGATTCACTTGTAAAAAGTTTTCTCATTTTATCTCCTAATTTAATCAAATGTTCACTAATTATTCAGTCATTTATTTTGGGCTAATAAATTCATTGAAAAGTTAGCAAGATAATTTTACTATAAATCCATTAAATAACCTCGCGTTTGCTTCTATTTTTCAGGACAATGAGTAAGAAAAATAAGGAAAATGAAGTGAAAATTTTGTTTTGAAAATAAGATGAAAATTACAAAATAAAACCCACTAAAATAGTGAGTTTTAAGTTAATCATTTATTATTCAGGTAATACTAATGTTTGTGTGTATTCTTTATTATTTTCACTTGAAACTTGGTATGTAATTGTAACTGATTTGTTTGCTTCATCTAATGTTCCATTAAGGTATTTACTATTTTTTAAAACAATGTTTGATACGCTTAAACCTTCTTTAAGTGCGAATAATTTATTGTTATCTTGGTTACCACCAGATGTTATACCGAAGAATGCACCTTTACTGTATGATTGTAATAAACCGTTTGTTTTAATTTTACCTTGTTTAGCATCATATGTAGTTTTAGCATTAGCATATGTAGCTGTTGATAACACAACGAATGCATCTTTGTATTCTGATTCAGCTTCTGCAACAACAGGTTGTTCTGATGATGTAGAATCAGTATTAGCTGTTGATTCATTCTCTGCTGCTGGAGCTGGTGTTGCTTCTTTAGCTTTCAATCCATTAAGAACTTGTGAGAATTTTCCGTTCATTGACTCTGTTAATTCTGTAGCTTTTGGCTCAGCTGATTTTACGAAGTAGAATACTTTTTGACCTTCTGCAACTGAAGGAATAACTGTTTCAAATTCAAAACTAATTTTTGCACTTGTTTCAGACGCATCGCCTGGAATAGTTTCGATTTTTGCAACTTTGAATTTAGATGCTTCTTTGAAGTTTTCATCTAATACATACCCATATTCTTCACCACCAGCTTTTGGAAGGATTGTCATTGGTGTGAATTTTAATGCAGTTGTAACATTTTCAACTGTTAAGTCGCTAAATGAAACTTCACTCATACTTTGTTTATTTAATGCTTCTAATAATTTTGCTTCGTCAATTGTGAATGCTTTTTGAACATTGTATGTATTAACAATACCAGCAGCACTCATTGTTAAAACAGGTAATTGTGTAACTTCAACTTCATCTTCTAATGATGTAGCTTCTGTGCTTCCTGATTTGTACATAAAGATATCATTGTGTGATCTATCATCTAAGTATAAGTATGGAATAACTTTAGTTTTTCCTTCTTTAAGGTTTGTGCTTGCATCTACTACTGTAAATGCTCCTTTAACTAAATCATCACCTGTAACTGATACTTTGATTACATTTTCTAATGTTTTGTTTGTATATGAACCAGCTAAATATTTAGCACCAGCTGAAACACCTTTAGCAGTTTGAGGTTGAATTGCAAGGTTGTTTTCTTGATCTTTATCAACTGATGTTGAAATTGTTGATAAAACTGCTCTGAATTTTTCATATGCTTGGTCTTTTGAGATATAACCTGCAACTTCAAAGTCTTCTGATGTAGGATCTGTTTGACCTTCTTTTGTTGTTTTAACAGTAACTTTAGCTTTTCCAGCAAATAATAATTCTTTAGCAGCTCTACCTTCATCTGTATCTGCTTTTGATAATTCATATAAGTCAACTACTGATTTTTCAACAAGTGTAACACCTTCTGGAATATCAATTGTAAAGTCATTAATATCAGCTACGTAAGCTGTTTTCTTTCCTGTAACATCTGCATTAAGTGTTACTGATACTTTTTTCTCTTCTACTGGTGGTGTCACTGGGTCTGGATTAGGAGTTTCATTTCCTCCGTTTCCATCTCCAGGGTTACCTGTGTTTGGATTTTGATTACCATCTTTAGGGTTAGTTGAAGTTCCTGTTCCTGGGTTTGCAGGTTGTTTTAAATCTTTATTATTGTCGCCTTTATTGAATTTTCCTAAAGCTGCCATAGGAATTGTAACAATAGCTGTTCCTAATGCTGCAGCTCCTAAAATGGTGAATGCAACTTTTCAAGATCTTTTCATAATTTCTCCTTTTCAATTTCAATTTTGAAAATTGAAAAATAATTTAACTAATTTTCATTTTTAATTTGTCTAATGATTTCATCAATTTTGTATCCATTCTTAGAAACTGTATCTAAGTGGAAATGAACTGAAGGCACTTTACGTCAATCGAGTGATTTGGATAACACTTTTTTAACATAACCTGCTGCATTGTTTAATGCTTCGATACCTTTTTCTTCGTTTTTGAATAATGATACAAACACTTTCACATGTGATAAGTCAGGTGATAGTTGAATATCCATCACTACTGGGTCTATTACATTTGAATTTGTAATATCATTAGTCACTATGTCAGCAATCAATTGATGTAATCTTGCTTCTTTTCTTTTTAAACTAATTTCGTTCATAGTTAAATTATACTTTCTTTCTTATTGAATATATATAAATATAACTATAACTATTTTATACACCTTTTACCCTAAAATGTAAGAATTTTCTTAAATTTTTGACAAAATGTGTAAAAAATAACATCTTTTTCACAAGATGCTAATATATTTTGGTAATTTTGATTAATTTAATTTTGAAATTTTCGTAATTTTTCTAGCTTAAAGTAAATGATTGTTCATATACTTTGTCGCCATTATCTTTGATTTTGTATTTAATTGTAAGTATTTTTGTTTCTGGATTTCAAGTTCCATCAAAATACTTGTTATCCTTAGTATCTCTAGTTGAAAGGAATTGGTCAATTGTAATTCCTTCTTTAGGAAGAAGAATTTTATTATCATCGCCTTGACCACCAGATTTAATTCCTATACCATTGAAACCTTTGTAAAGTTGTAAAAGACCATATCTGCTAATTTGATTAGCTTTTTCTTGAACCTTAGCATTTACATATGCAAATGTGCCAGCTGGTTGCAATACGAATGCATTTTCGTATTGGTCAACTCGAGCTGCTATAGTTCTTGGATTATCGGTTCCACCATTTACTGGATTAACAGGAACTGGTTGTGGTTCTGGATTGGTTGGTGTTTTAGGTTCTTCAGATTTTTGTTCTTTTGCAGAACATTGACCAGCAATAAGCGGCATTGATGCTACTGATAAAACACCTGTAGCAAAAAGTAAGAATTTGATTTTTTTCATTTATCCTCTTTTATTCTTTTGTCTAAAAAAAGAATGTTTGTTAATTTATTAAATATATTTAATTTGAAAAAATTGAATATATTTTACTTATACACCTTTATCAAATGAAAGTAAAGTAAATTTCTTAATTTTTCACAAAATGTGTAAAAAATAGCACTTTTTGTGCTATTTGTGAAAATATTCGGTTAATTATTCAGCGTCTTGAATTGAATCAACACCTGGTAAGTTTTGACCTTGTAATAATTCTAAGCTTGCTCCACCACCTGTTGAAACATGTGAGAATTTATCTTCCATTCCTAATTTTTCAACAGCAGCAACTGAATCTCCACCACCAACAACTGTGTAAGCGTTTGATAATTTAGCAACTGCTTCACATACTGCTAATGTACCATTTTTGTAGTGTTCAAATTCAGCAACTCCCATAGGTCCGTTTCATACAACTGTTTTAGCCCCTTCAAGAGCTTCTTTAACGTTTTGGATTGATTTTGGTCCAAAGTCAAGCCCCATAAATCCATCTGAAATTGAACCTTCTTGAATTGTAGGTTCAACGTCTGCAAACATTTCAGCTGTAGCGTGGTCAACTGGTAAGATGACTTTGTCTGAGTATTTTGCTAAGAAATCTTTAGCTAATTGAATGTAATCATTTTCAACTAATGAAGTTCCAACTTTTTGTCCTTGAGCAACCATAAATGTGTAAGCCATAGCTCCACCGATGATCAATTTGTCAGCAATTTCTGCTAATTTTTCTAACACTAAGATTTTGTCTGAAACTTTAGCTCCACCAACGATAGCTACATAAGGGTGTTCTGGGTTTTGTAAAACTTTAGATAATGATGAAACTTCTTTTTCCATTAAGAATCCTAAAGCTGATTCAGCAATGTTTGAAGCAATACCAACATTAGATGCATGTGCTCTGTGAGCTGTACCGAAGGCATCGTTTACAAATACATCACCTAATGAAGCTCAGTAAGCTCCTAAGTATGGATCGTTTTTAGATTCAGCTTTGTTATTTAAGTCTTCAAAACGTGTGTTTTCAACTAAAATAACATCACCGCTTTCCATTTGTTTGATTGCAGATTCTAAAATGTTTCCACGTGTTACAGGAACAAATGTAACTGGTTTTTTAAGTAATCTAGCTAATTCAACTGCAACTGGTCTTAATGATTTGTCTTTTAAATCTTCTTCTGTTTTTACTCTTCCTAAGTGTGAAAATAAAACAACTTTTCCACCTTTTCTGATGATGTACTGAATTGTAGGAAGTGCAGCAACAATTCTTTTAGCAGATGTAATAACACCATTTTTTAATGGTACGTTAAAGTCAACTCTAACTAAAACTGTTTTATTTTTCAAACTAAGTTCATTTAAAACTTTTTTCATTGTATCTCCTATGTAAATATAACAAATAAAATAAAGTGTATATATTATAAAGTATTAAATAAAAACACAACAATATTTATTGTTGTGAAATTTAAGGTTTAATAAAGATATACAGGTATATAACTTAAAGCTAAAATAAAGTATAAAGAGTATATATCTTTAATAACATCTTTGTAGATTGTATTGATTAATTTTTCTTTATTACCAATAAATGTAGATGAATTTATAGCCATAAATCCAGGTGAACATTGAAATGAAGCGTAAATTACATCATTATTAGCTCAATAACGCATACCTCTGGCAATAATGCTTGTATTTTTAATACCAAATTGGAAAAGTTTATTCATTTCTTCCATTGCTAATGGAGTAAATAATTGAAACATTTTAGTTGGATTATTAGATTTAACTTTGTAAATCTTGTTAAATTCAATGTTTTCAAGTTCTACTGGTTCTAAATTAGAAAACTTATCTCCAAAGAATGTAAAGTTGGCTTGGTCTTTTTGAGCAAGTGCTCTTGCATCAATTTTTATTAAAGCACTATAGTAATGCTCTTCGTGAACATTACCATCTTTATCTCTGTGGAAATCGACTCAATGTGCTTCTGATATATGTGCGTGATATTTATTATCAATAGTAACTGTTTGAATTTCAGTTACACCTCTTAGTTCTGAATCATTTGGTATTCATTTAGGTCTAGTACTTAAGTATTCATCTTTTATAAACTTATTTGTATTAGGATCAAAATTATGTTTTATAGATGTAGGTGTAAAGTTTGTGCCTTCATATTTTCATCTATCAATTAGAGCTTCAATTGCAACTCCATAAATATTTGATTTATGAAGCTGACTTATAATTTCTTTTTTAATTTTTCTATTAATATTTCATGCTTTAATTCAAAAAGCAATAGCAACAAGTATAGATATTACAAATACAAGTGCAAAAATAATTGCAAAGGTAGTAAATACCGAAAGTGTTCTAAAACCACCATATTCTTTTGTGGTTTCTAATCCAAGAAAAAAACCAGAAAACAAGAAAGCACCTATTGATGCTAAAAACACCCTAAGTGCATATCTATTGGTTCTTTTATAATCTGCATAGATTGGTAATTGAGTAATTTCATTTACACGATTTTTAATGATTGGTAATATAGTTTGATTTGCTTTTTCATAGAATTTATCTATGCTAATAAAATCTTCGGCTCTTTTCATATTTTTTATAATCCTAGAGCAACCATATCAACATCTTTTCTAGCTTGAGAAGATGCTTGGAATAATCTAACTGTTGATAATCCCATATTTGCAGCAACAAGGTTAGATGGAATTTCAAATAACATTCTGTTGAACATATTAGCTTGTGAATTGTAATTTCTTCTAGCAGCTGCAATTTCACGTTCAATGTATGTTGTTTCATCCATTAATTCAGCATATAAAGCACTTGATTTAAGTTCTGGATAATTTTCTGAAATAGCCATTAAACGACCGAACACTGATTGGTTTAATTTGTCTAATTCTTCAGAATTTTCAAGTGTTCTACCTGATGAAACAAGTGAACGCATTTTTGTAACGTTTTCAAAAACTTCAGCTTCGTGAATTTTGAATGATTTAACTTGTTGAACTAATTTAACAAGTGTGTCATTACGTTTCTGTAATTGAACATCAATGCTTGATGCACTGTTGTTAATGTTATTTTGCATTCTGTTTAATTCATTTTTCTTTGCAAAGTATCAAAGTCAACCTAAACCTAAAGGTAAACTCATTAAAATGTACATAAAAATCTTAAGTCCTGTAGATGCTTTAGCAGGAATTTCAGCACTTGATGCTGTAGGTTCAAAACCTTTTTGGTTTTGTTCTTCATTGTGTGAATATAAATTTGCCATATTTAATCTCCTTTTTTTACTTATCTATAATTTTATATAAAAATAAGTTAAATATATTGAGTAAAAAATAATAAAAAACACAACAATTTCTTGTTGTGTAATCGATTTGATTAATATAAGTAAACAGGAATGTAACTTAATGCTAATACAAAGTATAAAGTGTAAATATCAGTAACTACATCTTTGTAAATTTTTGCAACAAATTTGTCTTTTTTACCAACAAAAACCGGAATATCAATATCCATAAATCCGGATGGAGTTACAAATGAACAGTAAACAACATCATTGTTTGCTCAATATTCAAAATCTTTAGCTTTTTTAATGTTTGTGTGTTGTAAACCTTGATTGATTAATTTAACTAATTCTTCCATTGCAAGTGGTGTGAATAATTGGTACATTTTTGTTGAATTATCACTTGCAACTTTGAAAATTTTGTTAAATTCTTTGTTTTCCATTTCTACTGGCTGAAGACCATTTTTCTTATCAAAGTATGTAAAGTTCGCTCTATCTCTTTCTTTAAGTGCTCTAGCATCAATTTTAAGTAAAGTAGAATATCAAGTTTGTTTTGTTTCATGTCCTTTTTTGTCTCTTGTGACTAAAAGTCATTCAGCGACTGAAACGTGTGCGTGATATTTATCATCAATTGTAATTGTTTGAACTGGTGATGCACTTTCTAATCAAGCATTTCGTGGAACAAATGCAGGTTTGAATGATTCATATTCTTTGGTTGTGAATCTTTCTGTTGAAAAATCATAGTTATGTCTGATTGAACTAGGTTCAAAATCATCATTTCTATATTTTCATCTTGTATCAGCTGAATTAACTGCTTTTCCATAAATGTTATCTTCTCTTAATTTGTTTGCAATAAAGCTTCTAAAAATTAAGTTTCTCTTTTTAGCTAATTGCACAAATACAAGTGTTAATATGAAACAAATAAAAGCGGCAAGATCAAAAATACCAAATAAAACAACTTTAGCCATTGCATCTTTTACTGCAATAAAACATATTATCGCTATTAAAGCAGATAAAATCATACTTGCAATTGAACCTAAAGCTCCATATTTCATACTTTTATATTTTTTGTATAAAGGCGATTTGTAAGCATCATCTACTGTGTTTTGGATAATTGGAAGCACAACTTGATCAGTTTTTTCTTTGAACTGTTCTATAGTAACAAAATCTTCAACTCTTTTCATCTTATAAACCTAATTCTTGCATATCAACATCTTTTCTAGCTTTAGAAGATGCTTGGAATAGTCTAACTGTTGATAATCCCATATTTGCAGCAACAATTTTTGTTGGGATTGTAAATAATTCTTTATTGAATGTGTTAGCTTGAGCGTTGTAATTTCTTCTAGCAGCTGCAATTTCACGTTCAATATATGTTGTTTCATCCATTAATTCAGTGTATAAAGAACTTGCTTTAAGTTCTGGATAGCTTTCTGAAATAGCCATTAAACGACCAAATACTGATTGATTTAAGTTTTCAATTTCAGCTGAGTTTTCAATTCCTCTACCACCAGCTGCTAATGAACGCATTTTTGTAACGTTTTCAAAAACTTCAGCTTCGTGAATTTTGTATGACTTAACTTGTTGTACTAATTTAACAAGTGTATCATTACGTTTTTGCAATTGAACATCAATGCTTGATGCACTGTTGTTAATATCGTTTTGCATTCTATTTAAACTATTTTTTCTTTTGAAGTATCAAATTCAACCTAAAAATAGTGGAATAGACATAATAATGTATAAAAATATTTTTGCAGCTGTAGAAGCTTGAGCTGCAATTTCAACACTTGAAGCTGTTGGTTCAAAACCTTTTTGGTTTTGTTCTTCATTATGTGAATATAAATTTGCCATTTTTTCTCCTAATCCTAAAATGTTTGTTAATCTATTAAAATACAAGGCTAATATTCATCAAAATATGTCAATATTTGTTGTATTTCAACTCTATTCTAAAAAAAAAAAAAAAAACAGAAGTAAAAAGTCAAAATTCCTGAAATTATGTGAAAAATGATTAAAAAATAGACAGAAACTAAAAAAACTGTCTACTTTTCTTATTCTAGTTTAAACCAATTATTCGTTTATATATTAAAAATTATTATCTTTAAATTCATTACCTTTGGTTACATTTTTTACAATCTCTTCAAAAAGCGCTGTTGTATGAGGTGGGTTATTAAATATTGATAAATTTTGTTTTCACTCAGGAACGTATGGTATATCTCATTTTTTACATTGTTTTTGAACAATTTCATCTCATTCTTTTAATTCCATCATCATTAACATCCCGTGATTAGGGTAAGTTTCATTATTTAAAACTATTAGATAGTGTAATAAAGCGTGTTGCTCATATGAAACTACAATACTTAAACCATTTCTGTAAGCTTCCTTATCAGTTTTCAATTCTGCTCCACTAATATGGATTTCGTCGATGTGATGTCTATGAAAAAATCATTGTTCATTTTCTTGATAGTTACTTAATTTGTATAGCTTTATGTTTTGATGTCTAAAAGGTAAAATTTTCGTATTGTACTCTTTAATAATTCTGTCGCATAAATCAAAGTACATTTTCTTATATTTTGATGCTTGTCGCGACTTTTTAGTTCTGCTCATTTCAATATTTGATTTTTGTTTAAGCAGATTATCTTTAACTTTTAAAATTATTTTTTTCTTTAAAGCTTTCTTTCTATAAATTCTTCTTCAAACAATAAGAGAAATAAAAATGATATAAAAAATAATTCCGACTGCTATTAAAACTCAAAAAATTGGATCCATAGTTAATTCTCCTTAATTTAGTTTTATTCAAGTGTTCAAAACTGCAGTTATATAAAATTAAATATATTTTTACCATTTCATATTCTAAAAAAAAAAAAAAAAACAGAAGTAAAAAGTCAAAAATACTGAAATTATGTGAAAAATGATGAAAAAAATAAACAGATTTCACTCTGTCTATGTAAATTTAAAATAACTTAAATTATTTTTCTTGGTAGTTTGATCCACCTCTGATTTTACCTTTTGTGCTGTGGATTAACATTCTACCTTTGTTGTTTTTTGCTAATTCTTTAGCAAATTCGATTGCTTCTTTTTGTGTTTCAAAAGTTTTAATAGCTTTTACTCCACCTTGTCTGATAACTTTTCATCCATCGTTGTGTTGTGAAACGTGTCAAACAGCGTCTAATTCTTTAACTTCTTTTTCTTGAACTTCATTTACTTTTGCCATAATTATTCGTCAAGCTCATCAATTCTAGATTGATGTCTTCCTCCTTCAAATTGTGTAGTCATATATTCATTTAACATATCTTTAGCTTCTTCAAATGTTACTTGTCTTCCACCGAATACAAGAACATTTGCATTATTGTGCTGTTTTGCTAAGTGTGCATCTTCAACAGATGTAACTCTAGCTGCACGAATGTGTTTGTGTCTGTTAAGTGCATATGAAATACCTAAACCTGTACCACAAACTGCGATACCAAAATCAGGGTGTGCTTCATCTACATAGTTAGCTAATTCCTTACCTTTTGAAGCATATGACACTGAAACTGAATCTGTTTCAGGTCCTAAGTCTACAACATCAAACCCTTGTTCTTTTAAGTATGATGCTAATTCATCTTTTAATTTGTAACCTGCGTGATCACTTGCAAGTGCTACTACTTTTTTGCTCATTAGTCCTCCTTTTAAATTTTGAACATTAATTTATTGATAAATTAATTATACAAAGTTTTAAAAACTTTTGTATTTTCAATTTTGTGAAAACTTTAGTGGAAAAATTGTGCTTTAGTTCCTTTTTGACAAAAATTACTAAATATAATGAGATGAAGACACAAGTAGATCAAAGAGATTGCTCATTATATGTGCTAGATTATTTTCACGAGTTTTTCTACAAAGAAAATTTAGATATTAATAATCTAAAATTGCAAATTCAATATAGTGCAGCAGGTATAAGTTTAGAAAACATCAAGCTCCTTGCTTCAAAAGTAAATTTGGAGCTTAATGCTTATGAAATTAATTGTGAACAATTGTTTTTGTTAGAAAAGCAAGTTTTTCCTATTGCGACAGTTATCAAAAATAATACTTCGGACCATATGATTGTAATTAGGAAAATCAAGAACAATAAATTTTATATTTATGATCCGATTGATGGCGATGTTAAATTGAGTAAAAATGAATTTAAAACTAAATTCACTAACATTATTGTTGCATTTAGTAAAAACAAAAAACAAATTGATAATGAAGATGAAGAAAACAAGAAAAATATAAAACCAAATCCATTGATAAGTAACTCCTGAAGTTTAAAAATTTCATTATGGTCTAACTTCTCATTTTTATACTTATTTTGCTTACTCATAGAAATAAGCATCTATATTTCGTTTCCATTCTTGAATAAAGTTATCCTGAATAATATTGCTTTAAATAAAGATGATCAAATTCTTATGTTCTTAGGAATGATTTTTAGTGTGTTATTTTTAATAAATTTCACATTCAACTTACTAACCAGACAACTGATGTATAAAATAGCAACTAAATATAAAAGCGACTTAATTAATAATTTAATAAATGAATTGAAGTTTAAAAATAAGCAAGTGATTAATTTGCTAACTTTTTCAGATTTTAAAAACAGAATTATTGCACTTGATAATTTAAGTTTATTTAAATTATGTTTTCTTCCTGAATTAATCAGCACAGTTATTTCGATTGCTGTTTCATTTATTTTACTAATCAATATAAATTGAGTGTTGCTTTTAATAATTTTTTGTTATTCAGTAATTACATTGATTTTAAGTTTTATTAATAAAACTAATTTTGATAATAACTTCAATAAATTACTCAATAACTCGATTATGTTTGAAGATACCTTATTTAATATTTACAAATTAAATCAAACTTCACATAATGAAAATCTGCTTAATAATTTAAATCTTAAATCTACTTATGTTAATGAGAAATTGCATAGTGATTCAATTATTTTCAAGAATAAACAAAGCTTAATTAATTATTTAAGTTTATTTTTAGACTTTTTAGTTCCTTTATTAATTTTAATAATAGGAACTATTCAAATTTGAAATCAAAATTTAAGTGTTATCAATTTAATTTTCTTTTTAACCGGTGTTTCTTTATTCACTAAGCCAATTAAAAATATAATCCCATTAATAAATAGTTATAGTCAATATAAAAAGGATTTAGATTTGATTTCATTATTAAATTTTGAAGACTTAAAAATACCTAAAACTAGCTTACAGAACGAAAGAATAATTAAAATTCAACTTTCTAATATAAGTTATTCGTACAATTCATTAAAAGTTAATAAAGATTTAGAAATCAAGAAACTATTGATTGATTCGAGCATACATTTAGTCGGTAAAAATGGTTCAGGAAAAAGCACACTCTGTTCTATATTGAATGGCTCGTGTGAGAGCTTATCTGGAATTATTAAAGTTAATGATCAAAAGCTCAATCCATTCTTAGATGAAACATACAAACAAAGAGTGTTATACATTTCAAATCAGATGCTAAATTTAAAGATTAGAACACTAGAATACCTGTGTGTAACTGATATTAGTATTTTCAAGTCAATTTTAGAAAACAATAAATTAGATAAATTAATTGATGAATTAAACATTAATTTAAACTCATCACTGGATCAATTATCTAGTGGTCAGGTTCAATTTGTTAATTTGCTAAATATATTTTTAAATGACTATGATTTATTGATACTAGATGAAGCTTTTGCAAATATTGATAAATCAATGTTTGAAAAACTAAAACCTATTATTAAAAATAATTTGCAAAACAAATTAGTTGTAGAAATTTCACACAATAATAGATATATTTTCGATGATTCCAAGGAAGTAAATATTGAAAACTTATCTTAAAGAACATAAGTGAAATTTCTGCATATTACTTATATTATTTTTCATTTTCGCAGTGCTTATTTTAGTCTTATGTTCAACTAAAGTAAATGTATATAAACAAGTTTTAATAACTGCAGAAGGTGATGATTTATATTTATACAACTTCAACATTGATAATCAAAAACTAGATACCTGTTATGTTAGTTTTATTTATGATAATGAATTTTATAAATTCAATATCGATATTTCTAATCAAGATCACTCTGATGTTCTTATCAAAAGTGATGAACTGAAGTTATTTGTAAATGAAAATAACATTAGACAAATTCAAGTTAATCTACTAATTGATCAAACTTTATTTATCAAATATGTCTTGGGAAGTATATAAAAAAACTCCATTATAGAGTTTATTTATGATAAGTAATATTATTTCTAATTGTAAATGCTCTATAAATTTGCTCAACTAACATAACTCTAAATAATTGATGTGGAAAGGTCATTTTTGAGAAGTTAATTTTATTAGCAAACATTTCTTCATCAACTCCATTTGAACCACCAATTACAAAAGTTACATTATCAATATCTAAAAATGTTGATCCAAACTCTTCAGAGCTTAATTGTTTTCCTTGTAATGATAAGTAGATGACTTTTGAATTTTTAGGTATCTTTTCTAAAATCATTTCAGTTTCTTTTTTAATTTTTAACTGAATGTTATCTATCTTTTGTTCTTTAATTTCAATTAAATTAATCTTTGCGAAGAAGTTAATTTTCTTAACATAATCATCATATAAAACTTGAAAATATTTTGTTAATGAACCTACTGCAACTATATTTAGTTTCATTATTTGTTTTTTCTAGTTTCAATATGGAACATAAGCATCTGAATGTCAGCCGGGTTAATTCCACTAATTCTTGATGCTTGTCCGATTGTTAAAGGTCTAATTTTTTCAAGTTTTTGTTTAGCTTCTGTAGCTATGTTTTGAACTTTTGAATAATCTATATCTTTTGGTATTTTAAAGTCTTCTAATTTATTCATTTTTTGAGCATCAGATTTTTGTTTCTTAATGTAGCCCTCAAGTCTTACCATAATAGTTAATTCATTTTTGTAAGGGAAGTCGCCTAAAACATCAACCGGATCAACATCTGGTCTAGCTAAAACTCTTAACATTGAAACTCCATTTTCTACCCCAAGTTTTTTAGCTAATTCTGATTTAGATGATAAGTATGTGTTTTCTAATTCATTGATTTTTTCATCAATCATTTGGTATTTATTAATTATATTTTGGTAATCTGCATCAGAAACTAAACCAACTTCATTTCCATATTTCGCAAGTCTAATATCAGGGTTATCATTTCTTAATAATAAACGATATTCAGCTCTTGAAGTTAACATTCTGTAAGGTTCTTTAGTCCCTTTTGTAACTAAATCATCAACTAAAACACCAATGTAAGCATCGTGTCTTTTAAGAATCAATGGTTCTTTAGCTTCAAGTTTTCTTCCTACATTAATTCCAGCAATAAGACCTTGAGCTGCTGCTTCTTCATATCCACTTGTTCCATTAATTTGACCAGCTGTAAAAATGTTTTTGATAACTTTAGATTCTAATGTAGGTGTAATTTGCAATGGATTTAATGCATCATATTCAATTGCATATCCTCATTTTTGAACCTTCATATTTTCTAAGCCAGGAATTGTTCTTAACATTAAATCTTGAACTTCAACAGGCATTGATGTAGACATTCCGTTTACATAAATAATTGAACCATCAGCAGTTTCTGGTTCAAAGAAAACTTGATGTCTTTCTTTATCGGCAAATCTCATAACCTTATCTTCAACACTTGGACAGTATCTTGGACCGATCCCTTCGATAAGTCCTGAATACATAGCTGATTTATCAATGTTATTTCTAATAATTTCGTGCGTCTTCTCGTTTGTGTAAGTTAAATAACATGAAATTTGCTTATCAAGTTTAACATTTGAACGCGATGAGAAAGCTAAATAAGTATCATTAAGTTCTTCTTTTTCAACTTTTGAAAAATCGATTGAATCAGCATAAACTCTAGCAGGTGTTCCAGTTTTTAATCTTTGTAAATCAAAACCTAACTTAGCAAGCGATCGTGATAATTTTGGTGTTGTTTTTTGATTATCAGGTCCTGAAATTTTAATTTCATCACCTCTAAGAATTCTTGAGTTCATATACGTTCCTGTTGTGATAACTAAAACTTTAGCATCTAAGATTGAACCATCTTCCATTTTGATCGCTTTAAATTGGTTATTATCATCAACAAGAATATCCTCAGCAACTCCTTCAATTAAAGTTACATTTTTGTGATTTTGTAACGCTTCTAAAATAAGTGCTGAATATTTTTCTTTATCAATTTGAGCTCTCATAGCTCTAACTGCAGGACCTTTTGATTCATTAAGCATCTTAATTTGAATCATTGCTAAATCTGAAAAGTAACCTTGAACTCCACCAAGTGCATCAATTTCACGTGTAATAATTCCTTTAGCAGGTCCACCAATTGATGGGTTGCAAGGCATCATAGCAACTTTTGAAAGATCAAAAGTGATAAGAGCTACTTTGTGCCCCATATTCGCTAAAGCAAAAGTTGCTTCAACTCCAGCATGACCTCCACCTATAACTATTGCTTCAAATTCTTTTTTGTTCTCTAAAATACCTTTATTATTCATAGTTTCATAATTTTAATTTATTTTTTAATTTTTAAAAATCATAAAATTAGCTTATTTTATGGTCTAAATCCATGTTTTTCATTAAATATCTCAATTAAAATAACAAAATTAATTAAAAAATGAGCAGACTTTTAAATCTGCTCATCTAAATAATTTTAATTAATTAATCATCATACTCATCGACGATTTCTTCATCTGATTCACTTGGAAAATCATCTGGCTCGATGTTTCTTGTGAATTTACAGTTAGGGAAGTTTTTGCAAGCAATGAATGGTTGATTTTTCTTGTTATATCTTTTAACTAAGATACCATCATCTTCAGGACAAGTTGTATCCAATTGTTCTAACTTGAATGTGTAAGGTGTAATTTTACCTTGTGCATTATCAAATTCAACAAGGAAGTTATCTCAAAAATCTTGCATAACTTCATTTTTAGTGATTTCATCTTCAGCAATTTGGTCTAATTCTTCTTCAACGTGTGCTGTATAACTTTCATTAATAATATTAGGAAAAGCAGCGATTAAGTTTTGTAAGATAATTTCACCAAATTCAGTAGGATGTAATGCACCATTGTTCAATTCAACAAAACGTCTGTCTTTAACAATTTGCACTGTTGAAGCAAATGTTGATGGACGCCCAACTTTGATGTTATCAAGCGCTTCAATAAGTGTCCCATCATTATATCTTGGTGCTGGTTTTGTTTCATGATCACATAAGATAAACTCATCAACTTTAACTTCTTGATCAATTTCGTAATTTGGATCAACTTGTTCAGATTCTTTACCTGTTACAACATAGTAACCATTAAATTTAATTGTTGAATAAGAATTTTTAAATGTGTATTTATCATTTACATAAGTATATTGAACACTTGTTCTAATTGGTTGCTTAATTAAAGCTTGAAGTGTTGTATCATAGATTAATTTGTAAATTCTTACATCATTATCTTCCATTTTTGGATAGTGAATTTGAACTTGTTCAGGTGTTAATGAAACATCTGATGGTCTAATAGCCTCGTGGGCATCTTGATCTCCACTGAATCCTTTAATTTCATCAGCAATATAATCTTCACCTCACTTATTTTTGATAAATTTATGTGCATCATCAATAAACGATTGAGATAAACGTGTTGAATCTGTTCTCGGGTAAGTAATTAAACCGTTTTCGAAAAGTTTTTTAAGAATGTTCGTTGTTGAATTAGATGAAAATGGTGATTTTTTATATAAAACAGCTTGTTTGAATGGTTGAATTGCTCCAACTTTTCTATCAGAAACTTTTTTGTTAGTTACTTTTAAAACTTTAGGAGCTGACTCAAAGTATTCTTTGATTACATCAACTTCTGAACTGTAAATTCAGTTTTTTCTATCTGATTCATTAGCTTCATTGTGATATGCAGCTAAAACAGGATTCTTATTTAATTTAGCATCAAGAGTAAAGTATTTTTCAGGAATAAATGCTCTGATTTCTTTTTCTCTATCAACTATTAATTTAAGAGCAATTGATTGAACTCTTCCTGCTGTAGGTTGACCTGGTGTATTTTTGAATTTATATCTTAATAAATAAGATAATCTAAATCCAATAATTCTGTCAAGCATTCTACGACTCTTTTGAGCATTAACAAGAGCGTCATCAATAATTGTTGGATTATCTAAGGCTCTTAAAATAGCATCTTTAGTAATCTCATTATATTTAATACGTGAGTATTTTTCTGTGGGTATTTTTAAATAATCAACTAATTGGTACCCTATAGCTTCTCCTTCACGGTCAGGGTCAGTTGCTATATAAACGTGTTCTGCTTCATTTGTTGCTTTTTTAAGCTCGTTGATAATATTTTTCTTTGTATTATCAGCTGTATAAAGAGGTTCTCAAGTATCAAAATCGATACCTAACGAATAAAGACCAGAAATCTTCATTCTAAGGAAATGACCTACAGATGCAATAACACTGTATTCATCTCCAACATATTTTTGAATTGTCTTAACCTTTGTAGGTGACTCGACAATAATTAATTTTTTCTTCAAGGTTGTTGCACTCATATTGGAAAATATATACTTTTTTTAGAAAATCAAAAGCATTTAAATTATTCTGCTTATATTAATTATTAATATTTTAATAATTAGGAAATATAAAAATTTTTACATCACACAACAATAGAACAATCTTTTAAAACTTTAGATTTTTTATATGTTAAAATATACTAACTATGGAATTAACTATGTATAACTCTTTAATGCAAATTAAAAATAAGCATGATGAATTAGAAAAATCTTTACAAGATCAGGAAATAATTTCTGACATTAAAAAATACACAAAAATTAATAAAGAAATTAACTCAATTAAAGATATTGTTGAAGCATTTGATAAATACCTTGAAGCTGAAGCTAACTTAGCAAATGCAAAAGAAATGTTAGGTGAATCAGATGAAGAATTGGTCGCTCTTGCAAAAATGGAAATTAATGAAGCTGAAAAAACAATGGAAGCTTTATCTGAAGATCTTAAAATCTTAATTCTTCCAAAAGATGAAAACGATGAAAAAGACGTTATTGTTGAAATTCGTGGAGCAGCTGGTGGTGATGAAGCTAACATTTTTGCAGGTGACTTATATAGAATGTACACAAAATGAGCTTCACAAAATGATATGAAAACCACACTTTTAGATGCATCAGCATCTGAAGCTGGTGGATTTACTTTGGTTACATTTGCTGTAAAAGGTGACAGACCATATTCAAAACTTAAATTTGAATCAGGTGTTCACAGAGTTCAAAGAATTCCTGCAACCGAGACTAAAGGTAGAGTTCATACTTCAACAGCAACAGTTACAGTTATGCCTGAAATTGATGATGATATTCAAGTTGAAATTAAATCTGAAGATATCAGAATTGACGTTTACCGTTCATCAGGAAACGGTGGTCAATCAGTTAACACAACTGACTCAGCAGTTCGTATTACACACTTCCCGACTGGAATTGTTGTAACTTGTCAAGAAGGTAAAAACCAAATTCAAAACAGAGAAATCGCAATGAGAGTTCTTAAATCAAAACTTTACGACATTGAGTTGCAGAAAAAACAAGCAGAAGAATCAGGTTACAGAAAATTAGCTGGTTCTGGTGCTAGAAGTGAAAAAATCAGAACATATAACTATCCTCAAGATAGAGTTACAGACCATAGAATTTCATACTCTACAAGTTTACTTCCTGTTATGGAAGGAAAACTTAATCCTATTATTGATGCATTACTTACAGAAGAACAAAACGAAAAAATCAAAGAAGCTGGAATTTAATGCCTACAAGAGAAGATTTATTATTAGAAAAAAGAAGATATGGTTTAGAACAAACTGTATCTTCTTTTGAATTAGAACAACTTCAAAAAGGAATGCCAGTTCAAAAAATAATGGGTTATGTTGAATTAGCAGATGTAACTATTGATGTTTCTAAAAAGGTTTTAATCCCTAGATACGAAACAGAAGAACTAGTTATATTAGTTAATTCAGAAAATAAAAAACAAAATTTAGATGTTTTAGACTTATGTACTGGTTCAGGTTTTATTGCAATTGCTCTAAAAAAAGCAAATCCAACTTGAAATATAACTGCATCAGATATAGATTCTGAAGCGATTGAGCAAACTAAAATAAATGCACAAAAAAATGATGTTACAATTAACATCATTCAATCAGATATGTTTGAAAACATCAATCAAAAATTTGATTTAATTGTTTCGAATCCACCTTACATTCAGGAAACTGAAATATTAGATAAATCAGTCACTGATTGAGAACCACTTCACGCATTATATGCAAAAGATGATGGATTTTATTTTTATGATCTAATAATTAACAATGCAGAAAACTACTTAAAACCAGGTGGAAAAATCTATTTTGAAATCAATCCATTTCACATTAAATATTGAGAAAAATTACAAGAAAAATATAAAATTACTATACATAAAGATATGAGTTCTAAAAACAGGTTTGCTGTTATAGAATTTGACTAAAAGGAGAAAAAATGAAAAAAACAGTATTAATTGTTATTGATGGTTTAGGTTTAAGAGAACAAACACAAGGTAATGCATTTGCATTAGCTAACACACCAACATTTGATAACTTATTTACAAATTATCCAAATTCACTTATTCAAGCTTCAGGTCAATATGTAGGATTACCAGCAGGACAAATGGGAAACTCTGAAGTAGGACACTTAAACATTGGAGCTGGAACAGTTGTTTACACAGGGCTTTCATTAATTCAAAAAGCTCTTGATGATAATACATTTAAATCAAATGAAGCTTTTGTAACTGCATTTGATGATGTTAAGAAAAATAATTCAACATTACACTTAATGGGGCTTTTATCACCTGGTGGAGTTCACTCACTTGAAAACCACTTATTTGAATTAATTGAAGCAGCACACGAACACGGAGTTAAAAATGTTTCAGTTCACGTTTTTGGAGACGGTAGAGACGTTGCTCCTAAATCAATTATTCCTTCACTTGAAAAATTAGTTGCATTATGTGACAAATATGGATACCACATCGCATCTATTTCAGGAAGATTTTATGCAATGGATAGAGACTCAATGTTTGATAGAGTTGATAAAGCATACGATGCTATTTTAGGTTTATCAGATGTTAAATTTAACAATGTAATTGATTATGTAAACAAACAATATGCAGAAGGAATTACAGATGAATTCTTTGTACCTGCTATTAATCAAACACTTCCAAAAAGTGACTTTGTAAAAGATCACGATTCAATTATCTTCTTTAACTTCAGACCTGACAGAGCAAGACAATTAACACACTTATTTATTGGTTCACCATTATATCCAAACAAACCAGCTCATCCAGTTGTAATTAACAAATTTGTCTCAATGATGAAATATGAAGGAATTGACACAATTGTTGCATTCAAAGAAATGGAAATCAATATGCCAATTGGTAGAGTTTTAGAATTAGCTAACTTAAATCAATTAAGAATTGCTGAAACTCAAAAATATGCTCACGTTACATACTTTATGGATGGTGGAAACGATATTGAATTTAAAAATTCAAAACGTATTATGGTTGACTCACTTAAAGTTGAATCATATGCTGATGCACCAGAAATGTCTGCAGAAGGAATTACAGACGAATTATTAGCAAATGCATTAAATTATGATGTAACAATTATGAATTACGCAAACCCTGATATGGTTGGACACACAGGGAACTTAAAAGCAGCTATCAAAGCAGTTGAATTCTTAGATTCACAAATTAAAAGAGTTATTGAATGAGCTGAAGCGAATGATGTTACAGTATTCATCACAGCTGACCACGGAAACGCTGAAATCACAGAAGATGAAAATGGTAAACCAGCTACAAAACATACATCAAGTCCAGTTATGTTAATTTGTACAGATAAAAACGTTAAATTAAAAGATGGAAAATTAGCTAATGTTGCACCTACTGTTTTAGATTACATCAATATTTCTAAACCTAAAGAAATGGATGAAGAATCTTTATTAGTTAAATAATTAAATTAAAAAAGTTTAATTAACTACTCTATTGTTATGTCTATAATTAGATATACTCAGTAAGCTTAATAAAACTTTTACGCCTATATAACACACTTAAAAGTACATTTAGCACAAATCTTAAAGGTACTAAATGTACTTTTTATTTGATTAAATTAGTTAATTTTAGTGCTTAATCACAATAACAAAAACAGAAATAATTCATATAAAATTTACACACAAAAAATAGAATAACTATTTTGATAAATAAAAGCTAGACTAAAATAAAATAAAATACTTATAAAATAAAATTTTAATTTTATTTTAGTAATAAACAAAAAGAAAGGATGATTATGGCTGACAAAAATAGAAAAAGAAAATTCATTATTGGTCTAATACTTGGTGGTGTTGGTGCTGCAGCATTAATTGGTACTGGAGTTGGATTAGGATTAAGCAAAAAAGAAGCTCCCACTCCTGCTCAACCAGTTGACAAGCAACCTGCTAAAAATATTGTTGCTAATTTATCAAACTTAACTCAAGTAAAAAAAGATGCAATTTATAAACAAATTAATGATACTGCTGATAAAACTACAATTGATAATATTGTAAACAACTCAAGAGACTTAAATGAATTAGCTGCTAAATTAAATGAAGCTAACGAAAAGCAAAAATCTGAAGCATACACAAATGCATCAGCTGAGCAAAAACAAAAATTTAACGAAGCTAAAAAGGCTCTTGAAGATGCTATTGCTGCTAAAACTGATTTAACTACACCGGTTGAAAACAAACAAAGCTTAATTGATGCATTAAATGCTGCTAAAGAAAAATTAAGTTCATCTACTTCATCAGAACAACCTACTAACCCTGGAAATAGTGATGGTGGTGCAACAGGTGAAACAAACCATGGAGAAAATCCATCTAATCCAGATCAAGAAAATCCAAGTTCAGGTGAAAGTGGAGGAAGCAATGAAACCCCAAGTAACCCTAATGGAGATGAAGGTTCAACAGGTTATGAAGAACCAGCAACTGGAGAAGAAACCCCATCACAACCTACTACATCAGAAAGAATTCTAGAACCTGAATATCCACCAGTTGATATGTTAAGCGAAGAAGAAACAAACCGTTTAACTGAAAATGCTAAATTCACAATCACAAACCAAGGTTACTTCCCAGAAGAAGGTAAACCAGTTGTATTACAATTTGTCGCTGGAAATGAAGAATTAAAACCAGAACAATTCAAATGATATTCAAATGATAGTGAATTTAGTGTTACTGATAAAGGTACTTTAGAAGTATTTAATAACCAAATCGGTATTGATTCTAACTTCGAACTTGAAGTTATTGGAACATACAATGGTAAAAAATACGTTAAGAAACTTAATGTGGAAATGGTTCACAAAGTTAACCCATTACAAAATGTAAAATTAACTGCATCAAATGATGGATTATTAATAAATAACGCAGCTACAGTTACAGCAAGTAATGTTGATGGCGTAGATTGAGCTAACTCATCTTGATACAGATATACAACATTAATTGAAAATGAACATTCAACTACATTAAATGTAAACAGAGATGGAGACTATTCATTAGTAGTTAAAAATTCAGCTGGTGTAATGTGAAGATTAAAACCAGTTACTATTTCAGCATTACCACTTGCAAATAATACTCAACCATTCAGATCTTTACTTTCAAACAGATTAGACATTGTTTCATATACAGACAAAATCATTGATAGAAAAACCAGACCTTCAATCCAAAAACAAGTTTACGATACAAAATTAAACCAAATGTATTCAAGTTATGGATTCAGATACCCTGGATACGATTTTAACTACGAAAAAGATAACAGAAACTTTGCTGATCGTGCTTTCTTTGAAGTAAATGGTAAAAAACTTAGTATGGGTGAACTTGTTTACAACGAAAGAGTTGAAGGTGTTATTGGTGTAGATGGTTTCACAGGTGAAGGTGCACGTAAATATAGTGATGCAAACTTCATTAAAGAAGAAATCGCGAATAACCGTCTTAAAAAACACCCTGCTGCAGATAAATGATTCGAAAGAGTAGTTACAGATGAAACTCAAACAGTTACAAAAGAAATTTCAATCAACACATCGATGACAGGATACAACGTTATTGGTTTATATGCTCCAGCTGGAGAAGTTATTGAATTTGAAATTAGTGAAGACACATATAAAATTCTTAAAGAATTATATGGAACACCAAATGAAACTACAGGTATTTACAGTGAAGTTCCGTTTGATTTCTATGTAAACAAAAGCTACTGAGACAACTACCCAGCAGACAACACAGGGAAAATTTCTAACCGTTACCCATTTGTTCTATCAAGATTTAGATTTAGATTTAACGAAATTGACCCAGTCACAAGAAGAGTTAAACTTGGTTCACCATTTGGTGGAGCATTATCAATTAACGTTGGTGTAACTCTTAGAGATCAAAATGGTAACCCTGCTCCATTTGACGTTAAAGTTTATAATGCAGTTGAACAACTTCACTATGTTTATGGACAAACAACAAAAGCAGAATGAGATGCACAAATGGCCGCTGTTAAAGCAGGTACAATTAATGCACCTATTATGACAATTCAATCAAACTACACAGGTATAGCAATTCCTTATACATCATCAAGTGCTATTGCTCATGTTAAATTTGATGATATTATCTTCCCTGAAGAAAAAATGCACAAATGAGACAGTTTCTATGAAATGTCATACTTCTGATTCGACTACAACGCACCTAAGTTAGCACTTAACTACTGTGATGACGTTTGAGGAGGAGCTGGTGCTTGAGGTGGTGGATACAATCTTTGAGCTCCAATCGGATGAGCATCACCTTACTTAAAGGGAGCTTCTGACTTTGGATTTGATGATTGAGGAAACTACCACGAAATTAACCATAACTTTCAACCTCACCAAGATCCATTCAATGTAAGAGACCATGGATGAACAAACATTCCATCAGTAATTAACTTATCATTTATTAATGATAAAACAAGACTTCGTGGAATCACAAACCCATCAGGAGACTTTGATGTATACTGAGCTAGATTAGCTAACTCATATTCAATTAACCAAACAAAAGCTGACTGATACGCACTTTACTCAAATATGATTTACACATTAGGACCGGTTAACTTTATTGAATGAGTTAAATCATCAGGAAGAAATGGTTTATACGATAAGAAATTGAAGACAACTTGATACTTATCTAAATACTTCAAATTAAACTTCTACTACGCATTAAAACAATACGCAAGCACAATTGAATCATTACAACGATCAGTACCAACAGTTGATATTGCAAACGACCATAAACCAGAATTTGATGCAGCTATGGCTGAAGCTAATAAAGCTACAGCTGAATTTAAAAAAGTTCAAGCTGACTGAAAAGACTGAAGATTTGAGGGAAGTAAAGAAATTGATCCTAATGGTTACTATGGATATAATGATGCTGACAGACCTCGAAACTTAACAGAAATGGATAAACAATGAGCTCAAAAAGAAAGAGACGCCATTGCTAAATTAAAAGCAACTGGAGATAAAATCAATGAGCTTATGGCTAAATATCCAGATCAAGAAAACATCGAAAGAATGCTTGATATGTTCCAATGACCATCATTTGATTTTGTCGCTAACGTTTTTGCTTGTGGTCAATTCTTATACAACAGTGAGCTAGACAGATTTGAATATACTTCAGATACAGCTCCAGCTTACCAAATTCCAGCAGGACAAGACTTTACATTTGACTTTGCTAATGGAATTAACTCACTTAACTCTAACTTTAGAATTAAAGAACTTAAATTCCCAGCAAGAACAAAATTAGGTGGAAGTTTAGAATTTGATTCATCAGATCCTACAAGAATGAAAGTTATCTATAGAGCAAATCCAGATAAACTTGCAGAAATTGATGAATTTGATATGGAAGTTATTCCGGCTGACTTTGAAAACAAACCAAAAAGATATGTACCTGCTTACAGATACAAAATTAAACTTAGAAACGTAGTTAATCGTCCAATCTTAACAACTTACCAACTTACAGATGTTCAAGTTAACGGATTAAGAACAATTTCACAAATTATGAACTACGTTAAAACAAATAACATTCAACCAAAAGATACTTTTGTTGAAGACTTTGAACAAAGAAAACTTCAAAATCCATTCACAGGTAAAAAACAATTAGTTGAATCTAAGGCAAAATTCATCGCACCTGAAACAGGATCATATAATATTAAAGCTTACTTCTCTAACTGAGGATACATTAAGATTGGTGATGCATTCGAAGGTGAAATTAACTCATCAAATAATGCACTAAAAGAATTTGGTACAGTAACATTACAAAAAGGACAAGTTTACGACCTTACAATCGCTGCTTGAAATGATATTGCATACTCAAGAAGAACATTCTGATTGGAAAAAATCAATGATACAGGTTCAAATACAATCTACGAAATTAACAACTATGCATTAAGTCCAAATCTTCCAGAAGATTGATACGATACACCAAAAAAAATCCAAGAATTATTAACTGGTGAACAATGACAATACAAACCAAGATTTATGCCTACTGATACTAAGAGCGACCTTCAAATTACAAAATTCGCTGGTTCATCTCAAGTTACAAACCCTGTTGCATTAAGCATTAGAGGACCTTCAAATCGTTATATTAATGGTAATACAGACTATAAAGCAATTTACGATCAAATTTACAACACAAAAATTGAAACTTGACAAACAGATAAATTAGACTTTAATATCAAGTTCCAAAAACCTGCCACATTAAGCTTTATGGATATTATTGCTAAAGCTGACTTCCAAAAACAATACCGTCCAACTCATTACACAATCGAACTTAAGAGAACTGAAAAAGTTGAAGTATTCGAAGGTGAATTTATTGATATGCCGGTTGTGTTCAAAACATTAAACTTTGTAGTTGACCCTACAAAAGATACAGAAGGTCTTCCATTAACTAATAGATTAGACTTTGGTGCTATTTATGATGGAATTGAAGAAGTTCATATTACAACAATGAGAGAACCGATCAATGACGACGAAAAAACAAGAAAGCTTAAAGTTACAATCATTAGAGAAATTAAATTTGGTCTTGATACTCAAAACAAGAGAGTATTACCAATTAACAACTCTGAAATTCAATTCTATGGAACATCTTGAGAATTTTTAACAAACGAAAATGATCAAATCAACAACGCAATCAATGGTGTTTCAGCTAAAGTTTCAAAAGCTAACGAATACTTTGAATTTACATTCAACTCAGACGCTATTGACTTATTTGGAAAAACAGGGCCAAATATGTCATCATTTGACGTATACATCGATGATGAATTAGTTCTTGAAAATGTTTCAGCAGTTACAACTGAAGAAACATACAACCACTGTTTATTAACATTATTTACACCTGAAAAATATGACTTAACAAAAGATCACAAAATGAAGATTGTAAATAAAGAAAATAAACCATTATTCTTTAACTACATTTTAACCAAATAAGATGTAATCACATAATTTAGAAGATACCTTATGGTGTCTTCTTTTCATTTACTTTTTTTGACAAAAAATAAAAGAAAAAACCTTCACCACTAGAATGAAAGTTTAAATTTAAAAATTATTTATTTACGTTTTCTACGTTTTTTGTAGAAGACAAATCCAGAGATTGAACCAATTAATGCAAGTAGTCCTGATACACCACCTGCAATTGGACCAACTAAGTTTGAACCACTACTTGTGTTTTCTTTTTTATCTTCTTCTTTAGCAGATTCTTCAGGTTTAGTTTCTGGTTTAACTTTACCATTAAGGGCTTCTGTAGCTTTTTGAAGTACAACTAATTTTTCAGATAAATTAGGAATTTCTGTAGTAAAGTCTTCTTTTGCTTTAATTTCTTCAAAAGCAACTAATGCATTATCAAATGCATCTTTAAATTGTTTATCAGCTTGAATGTATTGCGTTGTTTCTTTCATCGCTTCAGCATTCTCAATAACATCAAATGCACTGTTAACTTCTTTTACATTATTTTTAATACCTTTAATTTTAGAAACTTGATTTAAGCTATTTACTGCTTTTTTAGCAACTTCTTTTTGAGTATCTGATAAGTTTGAAGCAGCTTCGATAGCAGTAAGCGCTTCTTCTTTAGCTGTTTTCAATCTATCAGCACCATTGAGAGCATCGTGAGTTAATTTTAATGTATCTAACTTGTTATCTAAGTTAGGATATAGTTCATCAAAGTCCAGTGTTGTTGTTAAGTCGTTTAAAGCAGTAACTGCATCATCAAATACATCTTGGTTTGAAGCTTGAGTGTATTTGATTTCTGATTCAATTCCTCTAGTAGATTCAACTTTAGCAATCGCTCCATCGATGCTTGAAGCATTTGAAACTACTTTATCAATTCCTGCTTTATCTGATTCAGCTTCTACTAATTTGATAGCTTTTTCTTTTTGAGTTTCTGATAATTTAGGTAATGAGTTAATTTTAGCTATAGCATCTTCTTTTTGAGTTTCAAGTAATTTTTCTTCAACATCAGCAATTGATGTTTTAGCTTCAACTTCATTTTTAGCAGCATCTTTTTGAACTGATGATAAGTTTTCAAGTCCCTCAATAGCTTTAATTACTTCACCTTTTGCAGCATCTAATCTATCTTTACCATTTAATGAACTCTTAGCTTCAGATACAGCTTGTAATTTAATATCTAATTGGTCAAACGGTGTTTCAAAGTCTGTGTAGCTTGATAATCTATCTAATGCAGTTATAGCATTATAAAAGTTTTCTTTAACATCATCTGATGCTTGTTTGTATTGAATTTCTTCTTTTATCACAATTTCATCATTAAGTGTTCCAATACCACTATTAACTTTTTCTACATTAGCAACAATTGCATCAATTTCATCTTTAGTTGCTTTTGAGTTAATTAAAGCTTTAACAGCTGGTTTTTGCACATCATCTGATAAGTTTGATAATGAGTCAATTTTATTTGATGCATCTTGTTTTTTAGCATTTAATAATTTATCAGCAACATTAGCAATAGTTGTTTGTTTTTCAACTTCAGTTTTTGCGTCTCTTTTCTCATCATCTGATAAGTTAGGTAATGCATCAATAGCAGATTTAGCAGCAGCTATTGCAGCATCTAAGTTTTGTTGACCATCAAGTGAGTTGATTGCATTTTTCAGTTCTTCTGATTTGTTTGTGATTTGGTCAATTAGATTTGTTCTAAAGTCCATAATTGACTCAACACCTGATAAGTTGTCAAACGCTGTTTGAGAAGCTTGTTTTTTATCTGCAGGTGTTGTTGATGCTTCTGTAAATTGTGGTTTTAATTTAACATCATTAAATCTTTGAACTTGTTCGATAGCAACATCAACATTTGTTGCATTTGTAACAATGTTTTTTGCTCTTTGAACTGTTGTAGCAGCATCGATTTGACTATTTGCTTCTCTAATTTGTTCTTCTAATAAGTGTGTTAATTTAGTCAATTCAGATTTTGCAGTTTGTCTTGCTGCTTTTAATTCGATTAAAGCATTATTAAGTTTTTCAGCATTGTTTTTAATATCTGCAACTTCTGAAATTGAGTTAGCTGAAGTTATGCTATTTGCAAAAGTATCTTTTTGTTCATTTGATAATTCACTTAAATTAGAAATGAAAATGTTAGCTTGTTCTTTTTCTTTTTTAAGTCTGTCTAATCCATTCAAGTCACCTTTTGAATTCTTAAGAGCTATAACATTTGCATCAAAGTTAGCAGGTAATGTTGAAAAATCAGTTTGCGATTTTAATGGTAATAAACTGTCCAATATAGTATCAAAGTTTGTTTTTCTAGAACCTTCAGCTTCAGTGTAGTTTATTTTTGATTTTTCATATTCAGCTTCTTTAATTTTTGGAAGTGCAGAATCAACTTTTGAATAGTTTCATTGAATTGCATCAATTTCAGTTTTTGTAGTTTTATTATTAATTAATTCAGCTGCTTTTTCTTTTTTGGTTTGTCCTAAGTTAGATAATGAATTAATTTTGTTGATTGCATTTTGTTTTTGAGCTTCAAGTAATTTTAAATTAACTAAATTAATTGTGTTAGCAGCATTGATTGCATCTTGTGCAACTTTTATTGGTTCTCCAGTTAAATTAGTTAATTTATTCAACTCATTTAATGCAGTTGTTCTTGCAGATGATAGTTCAGAATCACCATCAAGATCCTTGATAGCGTTTTTTAAGTTAACTGTTAATCTATCAATATTAGAAATTGTTCTTGTAAAGTCTGAATTTGATTTGATATTGTCTATTGCACTTTTAGCAGAATCAAATGTTTGTTTTTTATTCTTTGCAGCTTCTGTATATGCTGGTTGATTTAATTTCGAATCAGCAATTGAAAGTTGTTCTAATGCAGCATTTAATTTTGTAGCATTAGAAACAATTAAATTTACATCATTTACAGTTTGCGCATTACTAATAGAGGTTTTAGCAGCTGGTTTTTGAACATTGTCTGATAAGTAAGTTAACTTATCAATATTTTTATCAGCATCTGCTTTTGCAGTATCTAATCTTCTTTGACCATCTAAGTTGTTTTTTGCTATCTGCAAGTTCGGTATTGCAGTATCAATATTCTCAATTTCTCTATCAAATGTATTTGAATTTTTAACTGTATTAGCAACTATTTCTGCATTATCATAAGCTTTTTTAAGATCTGTCGATGCTTCTATATAGTTAATTGATGACTTTACAGAATCAAAATTCTTGAGTTGAGCATTAAAGTTGTTTAATTTAATTACATTTGAAACTATTGAATTCACCGCAACTCTATTTGCACATTGTTCAATTGAAGTTTTTGCACTTGATTCTTGTGTATCAGTTAAGTTAGATAAACTATCAATTGTTTGGTTAATAGCTTGATGTTCAAAATTATTTAATTGCTCAACTGCATTTTGCAATGCAGTTGCGTCTGCATAAGATCTTTTTTGGTTAAGTTCGGCAAATTTTTGATCAATAACGCTTTGCTCTAAATATTTAGATGACAAAATAGATTGTCTAATTGAATCTAAATTAGATTGTCCATTTAACATTGAAATAGCAGATTGCATACGTTGTTCAATATCATTAATTTTTATTTCTTGAATTTCTGAAAGTGTTAATTGCTCATTAATTTCAGTAATTAATTGATCAATTTTAGTTGCTCAACCACTATTATCAAGTAAGTAATTGATTTGTGTTTTTTGTTCTTCACATTTTTGTAATGCAGCTCTTAATCTTTCTCTATATAAGTTTTGGTGATATTGTTTTTTCAAGTCTTCAAGTGATTTAATAATTTTAGAGCATTTATCATAATGAGTTTGTAATCTGCTTTTTACATTCGCAAAATCAATAGTTGCATCATTATTAATTGTTTCTTTGATAATAACTTGAATAGATTGAATATTTTGGTTAAGTTCTGCTTTTTTATCTTGGTAGTTAATTTGTAAATTATCTAAATCTAAGTCAGTAACTTTTTGATTGAATAGTCCTAAATAATCCTGAAGATCATTCAAGATTGTTTTTAATCCAGCTAATTTATTTTTCTTCTTGATGTAAATGTTAAGAACATTTTGATATTCAGGTAATTTAGGAATTGTTGTAATTACATCTTGAAATGCTTGATAACTATCTTCTGATAATTTAGATTTGTCAGCAGTTGTTATAAAACTTAATTGAGAATTTCTAAATGGAACTGATGATTTAAATGTGTTTATATCCGTTTTAAGAGCTTCATAAGCATTTTTTAAGTTTGTGATTTTCTTTTGAACTTCAGTTTTATCTGAATCAAATAAGTCAGCTCATTCACCTCTTTGGTCAGTCATTGGTTGAATGATATATGAATTAGCTACACTTACAATTTCATTTTGAATATGAAATCTAATGAAATTTTGGTAAGTTGTATTAGCAAGAGTATCTGAATATGCCACATAACTTCTCCCTATGCTAAGAAGTTTATTTACATATTCTTGATTTCTAGAAACCGTAAGTGTTCCTTCAACATTTAAAATTCTTTTTGGAGTTGGATAGTAAATGTTTGTTGGAGTTTCTTTGTAGAAAACTAATTTGATTGAATCACCTAAAACAAATTTATTAGCTAACTGAATTCTTGTATTTGTATCAGTTATCTTTTTCTTTTCTAAAAGATTATTACCTTTGTAAACTTCAACAAAGTAATCTTTCATCGGTTGGTTTAATTCAATAATCGATGTATTGTCAACTAATTTAGTAACAGGAATCGCATTTAATTGTCTTCCTAAAATTCCACGTTTAATTACTCTTTGACTATACATATAGTTTTTACGCACTATAGCTAATGCAAGGGCATCTCCAGGGAAATCCATTGGCACAATTCCTAAATGTTCTCATTGATCTTCTTTTTGTTGAAGTTTTTTAACAAGTCATTTATTTAAAGCTTTGCTAGTTCATCAAGGTTGCTCACCATTAGATCTTGAAAGGAAGTTAGTCATTATGTCATTGTGAAAATCATTTAGATCTTGATACATGTTTGCCATAGACTCAAATGTTCTCATCTTTACATCTTCTGTTGAATCATATGTATCTTGTCAAATATTTCAGTTATTGCCGTGATCAATGAAAATTCCATAGTTATTATCTGAATAAACTTTGTGGTGAAAGTTATTTACAACAAAAACTTTACCTCTTAGTTCATTAAGTGTTGGGTTCAGATTATTATTACGAGAATCATTTTTGAAGAGAAAATCTTTGAATTTATAAAGATTATCGATTATTGAGTTTCTTCATTTTATACAATCTGTAGCAGATAAATTGCCAACATCTACATTTTCATCTTTTATACGTAAAATGATTGTTTCACTTGAGTGTGCAGTTAAGAATTTTTTACACTCATCTAACACATTTTGTAGATATAAGTTATTCGAATATGCTCCACCGTGATTAACTAAATTGTTTCTATCTAAACGAATATCAAAATAACGAATACCCATTTTCAATTGGGTAGGTAAATTTTTGTACTGTGTTCTAGCTCAAGCAGAACCGAAAAATCATTTAACACCTCTACCATCATACATACCACTATCGTGAGTTCCTGGTATAGAAAGCTCTGAAAGCAATTTATCCCCATCAACATCAGCCATTCAATCACTTAAATTCAATTGTGTTTGTGTATCATCTGAATAAGCTTTATTTTCATCTGTTCAAGAAACACTTTGTTGAACAATTCCTGAAATTGCAGTCAATGAAAGAATCGGAGCTGCTCCGAGAGTTAAACTTGTTATTAATTTCTTAATTCTTTTTTTCACAAATGTACCAACTAACTTAAAATTTGATTAATACTAATAAATTTATAAATAAATTTATTTTATTTTATCTGTCTATTTTAACAAATTCTAAACATTGTACACAATGTCTGATTGTTAAATTTCAAGATTTATTAGCTTATTTAAATTTGATTTACATTTTTTTACTTTTAAGTCTAGTAGACTATTATAAAAGTAAAAAAAATAAGATGCAATTGCATCTTATAAATATGATTTTTTGATTGGGAATTTTTTAGTTAATTCTAAAACTTCTTGTTTAAGTTCATTTAGTTTATCAATTCCATTTTCTGAACTTAACATTTCATAATTTCTAAGTGTGTAATCAATTATGTCGGCTAATTTATCTCATTCTGTGAAATCTCTACTTGTCATAGCAGCAGTTCCGATTCTGATACCACTTGCTACAAACGGTGAAAGTGTATCGAATGGAATTGTGTTTTTGTTTAATGTAATGTTGATTTTACCTAAGATTTCTTCAGCTTGTTTACCGCTAATGTTGTATGTTGATAAAACATCAATCATAAATAAGTGATTGTCTGTTCCACCTGAAATAATTTTTGCACCTTTGTTAATGAAGTTATTACAGAACTTAGTTGCATTTAATCTAATGTTTTTTGCATATTCTTTAAACATAGGTTGCATAGCTTCATAAAAGCTTACAGCTTTTCCAGCTATAGCGTGGAATAATGGCCCACCTTGGTATCCAGGGAATACTCATCTGTCGATTTTTTTAGCAATTTCTTCATCATTAGTCATAATTATTCCACCTCTACCTCCACGTAATGTTTTATGTGTTGTAGAAGTGATAATATCTGCATAACCAACTGGCGATGGGTGTTCTCCAGCAGCGACAAGTCCTGCAATGTGAGCTATATCAGCAAGTAATTTTGCACCACATTTATCAGCGATTTCTCTGAATTTAGCAAAGTCAATTGTTCTTGAGTAAGCTGAATAACCACAAATAATTAAGTGTGGTTTTTCTTTTAAAGCAAGTTCTAAAATTGCATCATAATCTAAAATTCCATCTTTACCTAAATCATATGAAACTGATTCATAGAAAATTCCACTAAAACTGATTTTGTACCCGTGTGTTAAGTGTCCACCTGAACTAAGTGAAAGCCCCATAATTTTTCCACCACTAGGTACAACTGATGCAATAGCAGCAGCATTTGCAACTGAACCTGAATAAGGTTGCACGTTAGCAAATTTAACACTAAAAATAGCTTTTAATCTATCAATAGCAGCTTGTTCAACTACGTCAACATTTTCACATCCACCATAATATCTTCTATTTGGGTAACCTTCACCATATTTGTTTGTTAAAACACTACCTTGAGCTTTAAGCACATCTTCTGAAACATAGTTTTCACTAGCGATTAATTCAATGTGATCTTCTTGTCTTTTTAGTTCATTGTTAATTGCATCTTGAACTAATTTATCTTTTAAACTAATATCTGAATACATAGGTCTCCTAGTTGTTAAAGTGTGAATCTATTTTCTCAATTTGCTCACTTGAACCTGTAATTCTAAGTGTTACATTGTGTGAATTTTCTTTTTTGTAATCATCAATTTGGTCAATGCCGAAACAATCTGAAACTGATTTAATTTGATTAATTTTATCTTGAATGTACTCACCATTTGCAAGTTCAAATGTAAGGTCAAGTGTTTTGTATGGTTCAGTATTAACTGATTGGAATTTTGTTGCTGCTTCGTTGTTTCTCATGTTTTTAATCAGATCTGTGAATAATTCTGCATAGAATGCATTTGTCTTATCAATTGATGGATGAATTTTACCTAATCAACCTAATTCAACTTGTGCACCTGTGTTTTCGTCAATATAAACAATTTTTGCAGATGCATTTGGATGAACTAAAGCATTGTCTTTTAAAGGGACAAATTCTAAATCTAATTTTACAAAATTAATAATATCTTGTTTCATTTCAAAGAATGATTTAGTTGTTGAAGCGAGACCTAAAACTTCATTAGAGTTCCCGATCATTCCTACTTCAAAAATGTTAATTGAGTTTAATTTACGTTTTTGATTGTAATCGACAACTTCTTGCAATGAAACAATAATTGAATTACGTACGTATTCTCTTTCTTTAGAAACGAATGTTAATAAAGGTCCAACAGTTTCTTTTAAGTCTAAAACTTTAAAGTCTGCTTTTTCTTTAGAAACAAGTGTAAATGTTCTAACTTCTGAATAACCCATTCCACTAATAATATTTTTTGTTCTATCTTTTGATTGTGTAATTAATGGAACGTTTTTAACAACTTCTTCTTTAAACTTGCTGTATGAATAGAATCTGAATAATTCTTCCATAACATCTTCAAATAAGTTAACATCATATCTATAGTTAGGAACTTTAACAGTGTCTACTTCAAAGATAAATCCTAATTTACTTAATTGATCTTTAGCTTTGTTAAATTCAACTAATTGATTGTCTAGTTTATTTGAGTAAACTTTTAATTTTTCATTATCAATTTTTATTTCTTTGTAGCTATCAAATTCAAATTCACCAATTGTATTTGAGACTTGTAAATCATTGCAGTATGATCTGATGAATTTAACTGCTAAACTTGCTAATTCGGGTGTAATTGTTCTTGCACCTTGTGCAGCTGAGTTTGAAATTAATTTAAGTTCTTTAGATGAATGTCTAACATCTGTAGACTTAAACACTCCAACTTCAAATAAATAATCATTTGTTTGCTCTGTAGCTTTCGTATCTTCTAGACCCATAGCACAAGCAACTGAAACAGGTTTATTGTTAGCAAAAATTGTTAAAACATTATTTAATTCAACTTCTTTATTTCCTAAAATAACTAATTTTCCTGAATAATAATCTGCACTTAAATTGTTTTCTAATTTTGCAGCATCATAAACGTGAGAAGGCACACCATAGTTAATTAATGTTAAGTTTGTTAAATTAACTGCTCAGTCAAATTTTGTATCGATACCGTGTTTTGCAAGTAACATTTTTTCATATAAAGTTGTTTCTTTTTTACCTTTAATTTCTGTAAATGATAAATGTTGTGCTTTGTTTTTATTAACTGTAAATTGTGTTGTAAATGAACTTGGTGTTTCTTTTAATACGCTTATAAAGTCAGTATCAAAATATGAAGCTAATTCTCTAGCTAAAACATAATATGAGTTCGCATCATTTCTGTTTGCTGTTACTGAAATTTCGATAAGTGTGTCATTAAGACCTAAAAGTTCCATTGCATCATCTTCAAGTGTAGCAAAATCGTTTGGTAAAACTAAAATTGAGTCAGTATATGATAAAAGTGAATTATCATATCCAATTTCAGATCATGCACCGAACATTCCTTGTGATAAAACTCCTTTAATTTCTTTGTCTGCGAAAACAAAATTTCCTTTTGATGCACCTGTTGGGAAGCAAATTGTAAGGTCACCTGGTTTTAAAATTCTATTATTTGTTTGAATTGTGTATTCACCTTGTTTTGTTAAAACTTTAACTACATCTAATTTGTCTGAATTAGGGTTAACTGAAACTTCTAAAACTTTTGCAAATACTAAACCTTTAACGTCAGAGAAAGGTGAAACTGATTCAACTTCTAAACCTAAGTTGTTCAATGCTTTTTCTACTTCTTTTGCATCTAACTTAATATTTGGTAAATATTTATTTAAATGTTTTAAAGATAAAATCATAAATTACTTTCCTCCTTTAGTTAAATCTCATTCGATTGGTTTTACATTATTTTGTTTAAGTTTTTTATTAATAGTTTTAAATAAGTGTGAATCTGCAAAACCTTTGTTGTAACTATATGGACTTGGGTGTGCAAGTTCAACTAAGTTTTTAGGATTAATTGCTATATCTTTAATGAATTGTTGTGCTTTTTTACCTAACGCAACTACAATAACATTAGGGTTTTGCACAACTACTTCCTCAACTACTTTGTGTGTGAAAGTTTCTCATCCTATTTTGAAGTGTGAAGCAGGCTTGCTTTGAGCAACTGTTAAAACTGTATTTAATAATAAAACACCTTGTTTAGCTCAAGAAACAAGTGAAGTTGTTTCTAATTTTGTTTTAGGATAATCTTTTTTAAGTTCCTTAAGAATATTATTTAGTGATGGAGCAAATTTGTCATCGTATGTTGAAAATGCTAATCCATCAGCTAAACCTAATGTGTGGTATGGATCTTGACCTAAGATAATAACTTTAGTTTCATTAACTTGGAAGAATTCAAATGGTTTAAATAAATCCATTTGGTGTGGAAAAACTTTAACTCCATTTGTTTCTTCTTCTTTTAATTTATCTAAAATTTTTGTAAAGTATGGTTTTTGACCTTCTGACTGTAATATTTTTAAAAAACTATCTTTCATTTTTAAATTGCTCCATTATTCTTAAATCATTTCTGTATAAATCTCTTATATCTGTAAAACCGTATTTAATCATTGTGATACGTTCAATTCCAATACCAGCTGCAAAACCGTTAAATGATGAATCAAAACCAGCCATTTCTAACACACTTGGATGAAGCATACCGGCACCTAAAATTTCAATTCATCTATTTTTGTAAAATACATCAACTTCAACACTTGGCTCAGTGAATGGGAAGTAACTTGGTCTTAATCT
The DNA here is from genome assembly GCF_034863345.1 of Mycoplasma sp. 1232. Lineage (NCBI taxonomy): Bacteria > Bacillati > Mycoplasmatota > Mollicutes > Mycoplasmatales > Mycoplasmataceae > Mycoplasma > Mycoplasma sp. 1232. The sequence continues at coordinate 35,406 of NZ_JAYFFB010000002.1, read as the reverse complement.
GATTTCAACGTTTTCTTCTAAAACATATGAAAGTAAATCTTTAAGAGTTCAAATTAAGTTAGAGAATGAAACTTTCCCAACTGTAACAAAGTCAATTTGAGTAAATTGGTGTGAGTGAGTTGCATCATCTTCATCATTTCTGTAAACTTTACCAATAGCAAAAGTTGAAAATTCCTTATTAGGATTTTCTTCAAGAACTTTTGCAGTAATACCTGTATTATGTGTTCTTAATAAAGTTTGTTCTGTAATGTAAAGTGAGTCATGCATTCCTCTAGCAGGGTGATCATCTGGAATATTTAAACGTTTAAAGTTATATTCATCAGATACAATTTCACCATCTTTACGTTCATAGTATCCGTGTTGGAAAAATCAATCTCTTAATCTTTCTTCAACAAGTGTGATTGGGTGTAATGCTCCAGGTTTTAAAACAGAAATTGTTACGTCAATAAATTCTGAATTAATTTTCTTTTCAATTTCAAGTTTTTGAATTCTTTCTTCAGCTAACTTAAAGAAATCTTCATATTCTTTTTTAAGAATTGTAATTTTTTGTCCGATTTCTTTCTTTTGTTCAACTGGGGCTGTTTTTAATTCTTGTTGAAGTTTGTAAATTTCTCCTTCGTTTGAAAATACACTTGCTTTTGCTAATTTAAGATCTTCTAATGAATTAATGTTTTCTAATTTTAAATTCATCTAATCCTCCTTAATTGCTTCCTTGATTTTTTGTCAATATTTTTTGTATTTTTGTTCGTTTTCATTTAATCCAGCAAAATAAAATTCTGCTTTAGATAATTCTTTTGGTAAATATTGCTGATTGACATAATTGTTTCAGTAGTTATGTGGATATTTGTAATCAACTCCATCACCTAATTTAACCGCTGATGCATAATGTGAATCTCTTAAATGTTTTGGTATTTGATAAATTTGTCCTGAATCTAAGATTTCCTCTGTGTTTTCGATTGCAATGTATGTTGAGTTACTTTTTGGTGCCAGTGCAATATCAATAATTGCAAAAGCAATTGGTAATTTTCCTTCAGGCATTCCTAGCCGCTCAAAAGCTTCAATTGCATTTAGCACTCTTAAGCTTACATTCGGTGAAGCGTGACCAATATCTTCATATGACGCACAAATCATTCTCCTGAATAATCCATCAACATCTCCACTTTTTAAAATTAACATCCCATAATATAGTGCAGCATTTACATCTGAACCTCTAAGTGATTTGTGAAATGCAGATAAATTGTTGTAATGTGCGCTTGAATTCAAATCACTGTAGAAGTTAATATTTGGAATAACTTGTTTCAGTTGCTCTTTAGTAATTTCTACACCTGGATCAGAACATAAAATGAGCATATGTAAATTGTTAATACTTAATCTTAAGTCTCCTGAAGAAAATCTAGCTAAGTTTTCTAGAACGTCCATACTAATTAAATAGTTAGGAAAACTTTCTTTAACAATTTGATTAAGTTTCTCTCCGATTTCATCTTCTGAAATCTTAAAAAACTGCACAATTTGCATCCTACTTCTTAGAGCAGGCACAACTTTAAAGTAAGGGTTTTCTGTTGTAGTTGCATAAACAATAATCTTGTCAAATTCTAGATAAGATAACAAAATGTCTTGCTTATCTTTATTTAATCTATGTATTTCATCAATGATGATTACATCATTATTTTTCAAAATATTAATTAATTTATCTTTATTATCAACTGATGCGTTAAATAAATCATACTTAAGACCTAATTGGTTAGCCAAAATCATTGCACTTGTTGTCTTACCGGTTCCTGATTCACCAAAGAAAATAAAACTTGTTGTTATTTTGTTTGCAACAACTTTTTCAAGTAATTTAACAACGTGCTTTTGTCCGACAATGTCTTCTAATTTAGTTGGTCTGATTAAATTTGCTAGATTTTTATTGTTCATAACACCCTTTTAGTTAATTAATAAAATAAATTTTATTAATTATACATTTTTATTTTTTTAAAGATTGCACTTTGTTGTTTAGTTTATAGTAATAAAAGTTTAAAGTAGCAAAACTTTTATAGCTTGCACACTATTATAAAAATAAAAATAACTGCTTTGTAGCAGTTAAATTTGGTCAATTACATATTGTGATATGGTACATTAGTTTTAACAAAAATGAATTTATGATTTGGAAGCATTTCTTGAAGTTGTTCATACATATCAAGCGCAAATACTTCTTCATCTAAGTGTGGAACTTCTAAAATGTTTGTGTTTGTTTGATCAAATACGATTCAGTCACTTCATCTAAAGTCGCTTGAAATGATTAAGTCACATTTTGTAGCTAAATCATTAATTTGTCCAATGTATCCACTTCCACTTAAGATTGCAACTGTTTTGAATTTTTTATCGTAGTTTTCAGGAGCAACATTAGTTCTAAATGAGTGCAATCCTAATCTTTTTTCTAATAATTCTTTAATTTGGTTTAATGATAAATTAGCATCAACAACTGATGAGAATTTTTGTGTTAATTCTTCATTTTGTTTTGCTTCTATACCCATATATCTTGCAATTTGGTATGAAGTACCTTTTGGATCACAGTCGTAATTTGTATGCATTGAGAATGCTGTAATTTGGTGTTTTCTAAGTAAATTTAAGATTTCTCTTTTGTATGGTGCTTTGTAATCTTCATCAATTCATCTTCTTTCGAATTTGAATGGGTGGTGTGTTAAGATAACGTTGCAATCATTATCAATTGCTTCTTGAAGCACTTCTTTTGTAAGGTCGATTGCTAAAACTGCACCTTTGAATTTTTTAGCTTGAACTGTTTTAACTGAGTACCCTGATGGATCTCAAATTTCTTTGTTTTCTAATGGGTACATTTTGTTTAATAATTCAATAAAATCTTTAATTTTTAAACTTTTTTCTCTCATAATATCAATTTTCCTAATTTTGTTTAATTGTTGTTTTTAGTTTCTAATAAAGTCTTTTAAGTTTTTACCGTGTTTTTGATCTGATTTAAGTTTACGTAAGATTTTATTTTCAATTTGTCTTACACGTTCTTTAGAAACTCCTCCACGGTCTAGTGCTAATTCTTCTAATGAGTGCACTCTGTATTTATTTCCATTTTCATCAACACCAATACCAAAACGTTTACAAATAAGTTTTTTATCTTCTGGATCAAGGTTGTTAACCATATCTAATAAGATTTCTTCTAATTCTTCTTGTGAAGCATAATCAACCGGTGAAACAATGTTGTCATCTTTAACAAAGTCACTGAATGATGAATCGTTTTCTTTACCGACTTGTTTATCTAATGAAATAGGGTCGATATTAATTTTTCTAATGTATCTAACTTTAGCAGCATCATATCCATTTTGGTATCTTTCTGCAATTTCCTCATCAGATGGTTCTCTTCCTAATTCTTGTTGTAATTCACGTTCAATTTTTGAAATTTTGTTAATTGTTTCAACCATATGAACAGGAACACGGATTGTTCTAGCTTGGTCAGCTACAGCTCTTGTGATAGCTTGTCTAATTCATCAAGTAGCATATGTTGAGAATTTAAACCCTTTATTAACGTCATATTTTTGAACAGCTTTTAAGATACCTGAGTTACCTTCAGAAATTAAGTCAATAAATGTAAGCCCTCTGTTTTTGTATTTTTTAGCATTGTTAATAACTAAACGTAAGTTTCTTTGGATAAGTTTATCTCTTGCTCTTTTTCCTCTGAAACCACCTTTTTCCATTAATTTAGCTAAGTGTTTTTCTTCTTCTAAAGTTAATAATTCTCCATATTTACCGATTCAACGCATATATCATTTAACAATGTCATTTGTTTCAGTAAGTTTGTTTGATAAGTTATATTTAATTTTTGTATCGTCAGCTAATTCAATTGGTTCATCGTAAGTTTCAAAAACTAAATCCATATCATCAAAACCTGAATCAATTCCTGCATCATCAAAGAATTCATCGCTTAATCTATGAACTTCAGTTTCTTTTTCTTCGTCTTCCTCTTCTTCTTCATCAGCTTCTATTTCTTCATCTGGAATTGTGTAGTAATCTTCGTTTTCGTCATCTTCATAATACTCATCATCATCCATGTCATCAGAATCAAAGCCACCGTCAAAGTCAGGTTCCTGATCATCGAGGTTAGTTAATTTTTCGAAGTCATAGTCATCTAGACTTTTTTCTTTTGTTTTCTTAGATTTTTTTGATTTTGCAGGCGCTACATCTTCAAAATCAGCTTCTGTATAGTCATCATTGTCACCAAAGTCAACATCATCAATAATAATATTGTTATCTTTTAATTCTGACATAAAATCATCAATAGTGTCTTCATCAATAGATAAACCTTTTGAACTTAAGATATCAAAGACTTCTTCTTGAGTTAAGTAATCTTTGTGGTGCTTTTTAAGCTCTCTCTTCATATAATTAATAATCTCTTCAAATTTATACATAAATTATCTCCCTCTCTTCTTATCAGGTTTATTTGAGTTAAGTTTTTTCAAGTTATTTATTGTGTCAACAAGATATGGTGGCAATGCATCTCCCTTAGGTAAATCTGCAATTGTTTGTTGTATAAATGGTTCTTGTTCTACTATATATGAATTAAACGAAAGCATACTTGTCTCTGTAAAGAAAGTTGTTTCTTCATATAACTCGTGTAAATAATTTTCAATAATTTCTGAATTAACTTCAGCTTCAGTCATTCCACAATTTTTAAGTAAATATTGCTTGAATATGTCTAAATAATTTTCATTTAAATATTGTGTGGTGTTTTTCATGACTTCTTTGTATAGTTTGCCAATTTGAGTTGGGTAGCTAAAAACAGCACCAATATGTTCAGTTTGTTTTAAGATATCCAAAATATGAGGGTTCATCATAGCCTGAGTTAAGATTTTCAATCTATTTTGAATACCTAAAGTGGTGAGCTTGCTGTAAAAATCTTTTTCATCAAACCTAACATTGTTAAGTGCTTGAACAAACCCATTATATGGATCAATAGGTGCATATGGGTCATTTGCAACAAATTCATCATACTTGACTTGTTCTTGGGTTTGTCTTTTAGAAACAATTTTTAGTTCGTAATTAAATTCTCTTTGTAATTGTGATTTTAAATATTGTTGTTCTTTTTCACTAAATAAATCAAGGTATTTATTAAGTTCAATGATAAACAAGTTAAAGTGATTAAAATCATAATTATCAGCGCTGATTTGATGTTTGATTTTTAAACGATCGTAAAGAAAGTCAATAGCAGATATTTGTGAATTGTTAATCAAGTCAACTAAAGTTTGTGCGCCGTATTCATTTAAAATTTCGTCAGGGTCTTTTGAATAAGTGTTATTAATAATAGAAACATTAAAATTGTGTTCTAATAATCTACTTAAACTTCTAAATGTTGCTTCAATTCCCGCTTTATCGTTATCAAGGAACATTAAAACTTTTGTGTTTTTGATAAGTGCTAAATGTTCTTTAGTAAGTGCAGTCCCCATAATTGCAACTACATTTTCAATTCCTGCTTTATAACAAGCGATAACATCCATATAACCTTCAACAATTACAACTTGTTTTTTAGTTCTAATTGAATCTTTAGCATTATGGTAGTTATATAAAATTCTCGATTTGTTAAATGCAACAGTTTCTGGAGAGTTAATGTATTTAGGCGAATTAGGATCATTGTTATTTAATTTTCTTCCACTAAATCCAACAATGTGTCCATGTTCATTAGCAATACCAAAAGTTACTCTATCCCAGAATAACTCGTGCATATCTGCATTAACTAATCCTGCTTGTTGCATTTGATGTGTTGAATAATTTAAATTAGTTAAATAATTAACCAAAACATTTTTAGGTGCATAACCAATGTTGAATTTTTCTCTAATTTGATTGTCAATTTTACGTTTAGCTAAATATTCTTTAGCAGCTTGATTGGTTAAATATTGAACTTTGTAAAATGAGTTAACAATGTCTAAAACATCAGTTATTTCAATTGCTTCTTGAGAATAATTTATTGTTTCAGTTTGCTTATATTGTTCAAAATCAAGTTCAATATTTACTCTTTTAGCTAAATATTCTAATGTGTCTACATAAGAAATGCTTTTGTATCTTTTCACAAACTCAATTACGTCACCAGCAGTTTCGCAAACAAAGCATTTGAAAATTTGCTTAGCTTGAACAACACTTAAACTAGGTTTAGTGTCTTGGTGAAAAGGACATAGTCCAACATAACTATTTCCCTTTTTATGTAATTGAATAAATTCAGAAATAACATCAACAATATCATTTGCATGCTTAATTTGATTTGTTATTTCAGAAGTTAATCTTGCTGACATTATTTCCTCCTTTGAATTAATTTAGTTAGTTTTATTTTTGAATAAATGAAATTACTTGGTCAATTGATACTCTGACTTGTTCCATAGTATCTCTGTTTCTTAAAGTAACTGCGTTATCTTCTAACGTGTCATAGTCAATTGTTAAACATCAAGGTGTTCCAATCGCATCTTGACGACGATATCTTTTTCCAATTGAACCAGCTTCATCATAAGTTACTGAAATTCCGGCAGCAACTAAATTGTTAAAAATTTCTTTTGATTTTTCATTTAACTTTTTAACAAGTGGCATAACAGCAACTTTGTAAGGTGCAATTTCGTAAGGGAAACGTAAAACAATTCTTGAATCATTATTTTCTAATTCTTCTACATCATAAGCACTTGTAATTACAGCTAACATTAAACGATCTAATCCGATGCTTGGCTCAATTACATATGGAATAACTTTTGTATTAGTTTCAGGATCTAAGTAATCAAGTGATTCTCCTGTTGCATTCATATGTGACTTAAGATCGTAATCAGTTCTGTTAGCAACCCCAAGTAATTCACCTCAACCAAAAGCAAAATTAAATTCAATATCACTTGTTCCTGCTGAATAGTGAGCTAACTCTTCTGGATCGTGAGCTCTAACTCTGATTAAGTCTTTTGAAATTCCTAATTGTTGTATAAAGTTATAAGCTTTGTTTACATAGTAGTCAAATCATTGTTGTGCTTCTTCTGGTTTTGTAAAGAATTCAAGTTCCATTTGTTCAAATTCCCTTGTTCTGAAAATGAAGTTTCCTGGAGTAACTTCATTTCTAAAGCTTTTTCCAACTTGTGCTACACCAAATGGTAATTTAGCTCTCATTGTTCTTTGAACGTTTTTGAAGTTAATAAAAATACCTTGTGCTGTTTCAGGTCTTAAGTAAACTTTTGATTTAGCACCCTCAACAACTCCTTGAGAAGTTTCAAACATTAAATTAAATTTCTTAATGTCTGATCAATCTGTTTTATCTCCTTCATATTCTTTGATGTGCTCTTTTACAAAAACAACCATTTCATCAAAGCTCATTTTTTCAGGAATTAAATCAGGATTTACTTCTTGAATTAATTTGTCTGCTCTATATCTTTTTCCATTAACTTTGTTTTCAATTAAAGGGTCAGAGAAGTTAGAAACGTGACCACTTGTTACTCAAACTTGTGGGTTCATTAAAATTTTTGAGTCAATTAAGTAGTTATTAGTTTCTTTGATAACAAATTCACGTTTTCAAGCTTGCTCAATGTTATCTTTTAAAAGTGAACCAAGCGGTCCATAATCTCAAGTATTTGACAATCCTCCATAAATTTCACTTCCTTGAAAAACAAATCCAGAGTTCTTCAAGTGATTAACAATATCATTCATTTTATTTTCTCTATTATTTAGCATAATTGTAATTTTATCACTAAACGCTTAATAAAAAATTTATTTTTTATTATCATAATTTGATTAAATTCAAAGAAAAAAGCAAAAATTTTTGAATTTTGTTACACATTTGATTTTTACACTTTGCTATTAATTTCAAAATATGTTTATCCCTTACACACTATGGAAAACATCTAAAAAATAGCTATTTTTTCTTAATTTTTGCGAAAAAAAAGCAAAAAAATACCGTTTTTCCCTAAATTATAGGGATAGAAGTAGACAAATATATCATCATTATTTGTAAAAAAGCATTTATAATTAAGAGGAACGAAAGTTTATTTTATATAACGTTATACAAAATTACTTATTTAAACAAAGGAGATATATGAAACGTTTACAATGTTTATATAGACCTAACAAGGATAAAAACTACCCTTGAGCTCTTAAACACCCAAAAGTTGAAAGTCCTTTAGCTCTATTCAAAACTCGTAAAGACGCTATGACCTGATTCTTATCATTAGGTTACGAGTGTGCAACTTGATTCCAAACAGATAAAAAAATCTGAGGAGGAATCGTTATCGAATTTAATGATGAAGATTCAAAAGGAAATATCATTCCTGAATTCGAACTTAACGTTGATAAATTCGACGGTGGTTTAGATTACGAAGAAACAGTAGAAGAATTAGCTATTGATCCAAAATCAATGAAACGTGATGACAAAGCAGCTAAAAGAAACTTAAAAGAAGTAGTTGATTTCAAAATCATTAAAGATCACGAAACATACTTCCCAGCTGATGATGATTACGTTTACGAAAGAAAAAAATCTGCTAAAGACTTAGAAATTGAAAAATTACAAAATGAATTAAGCAAAAAAGAACAATTAGAAAAAGAAGTTAACGAACTTCAAGAAAAATTAGCTAACTCAGTTACAAAAGAAGTTTTAGTTGAAAAATTTGTAGAAAAAGATGTTGAAGTTTTACCAGTGTGTGAAGATAAAATTACAGAATATGCATACATTAGAGACTTAATGATTTCAGACCAAATCAAAGTATTAGCAATCTACGCTAGAAAACTTCGTTTAACAGCTGCTTCATTACCAGAAACATTAACATCAATAGAAGACATCAAACGTATTGAAACAAACTTTGAAAATGTTTTAAAAGCTGCTAAAGCTCTTAAAAAAGATGTTAAAGGAAATGAAGAATACAAAGAATTATTAGCTGCTATTGTTGCTACTATTTCTAAAGCAATGCAAGAATTTGCTGACAAAGTTAAAGGAAGCGAAGAAATCGAATTCAATGCTGAAACAGAAGTTTACTCAGTATGTGAATTAGTCGGAAACATTACTTTAGCACAAAAAACTTCATACGTATTATTCAACAACTTACACGTTGGATTTGTTAAAAAAGACAGCTACGACTACTCAATCTTCTTAGGTGAAGAAGCTCAAAGACAACATTTCTTAGTATTTGAATCTGTATTATCAGATGGTGTTGTTTCAGCTGAAGGCCAAGTCGTTACAACACGTTCAAGAGCTAGTCTTTTAGCAATTTTCTTAATTGTTTTAGGATACTCAATCTTAATCGTGTTAGCAATCTTATTAGGATTAGGATACATCATTTAGTTTTAATCCAATACGCAAGGCTTAAACGCCTTGTTTTTTTATTCTCTGAATGTGTTAAAATTTATATAAATATAAATTTAAGACAAGAAGGTGTAAGATGAGACTATCATTAATTTCATTAAAAAATAACTCAGTTGAAAAAGTAAGAGAATACTTAGAAAGATTAAAAGATCAAAGTGCACAAAACTTTGAAGTTATTCTTTGTTTAACTGAAAACTCAAAAGCAATTTTCAAAGTTGCTAAAGATTACTACCAATTTTTCGGTAACAGACTTATTATGATTTTCAACACAAAAAGCACTTCATATCAACACAATTTAATTAGTGCATTTAGAGTTGCAAAAGGTGAATTTATTACTGTTTTAAATTCAGATTCAACATTTAGAGACAGTTATGTTGAAAACATTTTAGAACAAGCACAACGTTGAAATGTTGATGTTTTAGAGTTCAAACCAAAACTAATCGGTTCAGTTAGATTCAAACCAAAAGAAAGAGCTGAAATGAGCCAAATGTTTGATTTAACTAAAAATTCATTACCATTAGCATATAGTTTTCCTTTCATCTTCAACAAAGTTTTCAAGAAATCATTAATTAAAAAATTCATTAAATATAGACCTCAAATTTCAAACGATTCAATTATGTGTATTGAAGTTACATACAGTCTTTTAATGAACGCTAAAAAATATAAATACCTTGATTATAAGGTTAAAAGAGATTTTATTTCATCAGACATTTGATTGAACACACAAAATTATGTTAAATCATTTGACATAATTAAACAAATAGCAAAGAATCAGAATTTAAAGATTAATGAAGAATTAGAATACGCAAAATACTACTTCTTAAAATTACTTCTTTCAGGTTTCTTAAAAGCAAACTACTTCTTCTATAAATTATTCAATGTTCAAGATGATGAAGTTAGCGAAAAACGTAGTTCATTCCTAAATGATAAGCACGCTGAAATAATTAAGAAAATCGAAGATACACCAGATTTTAAAACATTTTTAACAACCAACTATTATGTTCTACTTGATAATGATGAAACTAAATTACTAAAATCTAAATTCTCTAAATTAAAGGCAGATAAATTATTAAAAGGACTTGAATAATTAACTTTCCATATGAGCTTTCTCATATGGTTTTTTAATGCAAAAAGTCAAAAATGCACCATAAAATTACTAAAAATTTTATTTATCAATAGATGTGCTAAAATTTATATATATTAAAATATATATAAAGGAGAATTTACAATTCAAATTGTAATCAAGTACAAATGTATAAAAATGCATCTTTTTTTAAGAGGTTTTTTTCAAATGTCTTCGACAACTTTTTGTTTATATCATTTTCTACAGTTATCTTCTTGATAATGCTAGATCACGCTAATCAAACATTAACTCACAGAATTGTTTCTGTTGTCTTAGTTTGCGTTTGAATGAATGTTTATTTCTTGATTTTACCTTTATTACTAAAAGGCCAAACGCTTGGAATGAAACTATTTAAACTCAAGCTCATAGACACAAATTCAAAGCAATTTAGTTATAAACTCATTTTCAAAAGAAACATAATAGGAATATTTATGTTGCAAGTTATCTTCTTACTCACAATTATTCCAATGTGTCTTCAAAAAGAAATGACAATCAAGGAATTTGAAAAAACAAATGAATTTAAATCATCCAGTGCATTTATATCTGCACTAATGACAGCGTGATTAGCAATTCACACAATAGGTTACACAATGTTAATTTTTTACAAGAAAAAACTAACATTACTTGACTTAATGTTTAATACAAGGATTGTTGAAGATAAGCAAATACAACAAGTGCTTGAAGAAGAAATTGTGCTTTTACCTTTCTATAATAAAGGACGTAAATATCGTTACGTTAATAAGGAGGAGAATTTATGGGATTAATTAAACCTGATTTATTAAGTGACTTAAACGAACAGCAACGTGAAGCCGTTGAATATTTTGACTCACCTTTAAGAATTATCGCAGGTGCTGGTTCAGGTAAAACTAGAGTTCTTACAAGAAAAATAGCTTACTTAATTAATGACCTAGGTGTAAGCTACAAAAACATTTTAGCTTTAACATTTACAAATAAAGCTGCAAATGAAATGAAAGAACGTGTTTTACAATATTGTTCAAAATCAGTTGATAGCGATCAACTTAAAATCTCAACATTCCACTCATTTTGTGCAAAATTATTAAGAAGAAAAAGTAAATTAATTGGATTTAGAGAAAACTTTATTATCGTAGATGACCCTGACAAAATCCAAATACTTCAAGGTATTTATGAAAAAAGAGGAATCACATCTCACGATATTAGTTATAAAACAATGATTGAGTACATTTCTTGAGCTAAAAACTTCCAAATTCAATCAGGACCTGAATTAGCAAAAATGCTAAACAAGTCGCCTCAACACATCCTTGCAGTTGTATATCAAGATTACTTAAACGAATTAACTTCAAAAGGTGCTGTTGACTTTGATGACTTAATCATCTTTACAAAACTTTTATTCGATACACATCCTGAAGTAGTTGAAGAACTTAAGAAATTATTTGAATATATGCTTGTCGATGAGTTTCAAGATACATCAAAACTTCAATATGAAGTTATTAAACAAATCATTGGTCCAAATACACACTTTACAATTGTTGGAGACCCTGACCAAACAATCTACAACTGACGTGGTGCTGATGTTAACTTAATCTTAGACTTTGATAAAGATTTTGAAAACGTTAAAACAATTGTGCTTGATACAAATTACAGATCAAGTAAGAAAATCTTAGATGCAGCTAACAATCTTATTATTCATAACTCAAACCGTGTTCATAAAAATTTAATTACAGAAAACGAAGAAGGTTTAGAAATTGAGTACTACCACGGATTCAATTCAGAAGCCGAAGCTAGATGAGTAGTTCAAAAAATTAATGAACTTAAAAAACAAAAACAACAATTAAAATCAATTGCAATCTTATATCGTGCAAACTACTTATCAAGACCAATTGAAGATGCACTTATTGCAGAAAACATTAACTACAAAATCTTTAATGGAATTAAATTCTTCCAACGTGCTGAAGTTAAAGATGCACTTGCATTCTTGAAAGTTTTAGCAAACCCTAATGATGATATTTCATTCGAACGTGTTATTAATGTTCCTAATAGAGGAATCGGTCCTGCTACTCTTAAAAAACTTAAAGACTACGCAGAAAACATTCACGATAGTTTATTCAACATAATGATTAGAGATATTAAAATTCTACCTATCTCAAAAGAATTGATTGTTAAATCAATCTTCCCATTCTTATCAACTATTCGTAAATACCAAAAAGCTTTATTAACAAATAAAATAAGCTTAACTTTGAATAAATTCCTTGAAGAAATCAAATACTATGAACACATCGAAATGAATAAAAACCTTAGAGGATCAGCTATTGATAACGTTAAGGAATTAATTAACTCAATTCAAAACTGAGAAAGCAACAATCCAGATAAGTCTGCTATTGACTACTTAAACGAAGTTGGGTTAACATCAATTGAAGATGAATATGATAACCTTTCTAACTACGTTTCACTTATGACGATTCACTCTGCTAAAGGATTAGAATTTGATAACGTTTTTGTTATCGGTATGTCTGAAGGAGTTTTCCCTAACAAACGTGCTTTAGATAGAGAGAAAAATAAAAAACAATCAGCATCTCCATTAATTGATAAATACAACGATACATTAGAAGATGAAAGACGTTTAGCTTATGTTGCAGTAACCAGAGCAAAACAACGTTTATTTCTAAGTGACTCACGTGGAAAACTTATTTCATCTGATATTGATAAGAAACCTTCGAGATTTATTGGAGAAATGGGAGTTGATATTTCAGACTTTATTATCAACTACCACGGAAGAAAATTTGATGACCCTACATTCTCACCTGATGATGAAACACCTACAAACAATAATGTTGTAGTTGGAGACATTATTTCTCACGTTATGTTTGGTGAAGGTGAAGTTGTTGAAGTTAAAGGAACAGAAATTGTTATTGACTTCATTAAAGATAGAAAAATAAGAACCCTTAATAAAAATCACCCTTCAATCAAAGTAATCACAAGATAATGAATTTAACAGCTATTATTGCAATTTCAATAATCTCATTAATATTACTCTTTGTATTATTAATGGGATTTTGATTAATTATTTACTTATATTACATAAGATCAACAGCTGGAATAATTTTGTTTGAAATTGATTCAGTTAATAAAAAAGTTCTTAGATTTTCAAAAAGAAATCAAGCATTATCAACTTTATTTGATGCTAAAAAATTAGGTTTCAGAACATTTAATTTCATTACATTACAAACCTTTTTTAGCTTCCTTGATGAAGGAAGTAGAAAAAAACTAAATGAATTCTTTGACTTAGTTAGTGATTCAGTTAAAACTTCTTTCGAAATTAAACTGAATCCAGAATTTAACACATCAAACCTTACGTTATTTGAAAAAATAGCTTACTTGCTTGATAAATCAAATAAAAGACTTAATTCATCATACATTCTTAAAATCAAACCTATTGAAAACAAAAAATTCATTTGTACTATTAAGTGAGAAAAAAATCAACTTAAATACAAATTTAATCATCATAATTCAGAGCAATCATTAAAAGAATTCGAACAAAAAAACTTCAAAAACAACAAACATTCTGTTTTAGCTTTTGCATTTAAACCTTACTTTATAAACAAAGAATTTGACAGCATCCAAATTAAATCAATTTTTGATAACTTAAACATTTCAATATCAAAAACACCTTTCTATATTATTGATGGAATTCTGTTTATTGTTAAGAATAAATTGTCAAAATTTGGACACAAAAAGTATCTTAAAATGATTAATGAAATTAATGATAATAGGATGATTAATAAATTCTTCTTATGTGCTTCATTAATTAACGAAAATAAACTAAATAATAAAGCTGATAAACTTAAATTAATCAATAAAGTCAAATTCTCATTATTTAATTTAACGATTAATCCTAAAGCAAAATCAACATATTCAAATATTCCTGCAACAATTTCTCAAGATCCTAAATTCACAGAATTTGTTAAGAGATTAAATGAATATGTGCAATGAAACAATACTTTAAGTTCTAAAAATGCAACAATTAAGAGTACAAACATCTTTGTTTATGAAACTAAAAAAGCTTCAAACATTGTAATCAACTCATTGCAAAAAATAACTAAAGACGACCAAGATAAATATTGAACTGACTTCTTTCTAAAAATCCCACATTTAAATTACTTATATGAGAAAAAATGATACGACTTCATCACACAAAATACTGAAAAACTTGATGAAACTGGTAATGTTAAAAATATGCAGAGATTGATAAAAATATCTCAAGAGACATTTTTACAATCTAACTTCATTCTTGAAGAAAAGAAACCAATTTGTCTTATTTATGCATACAATAATACATTTGACACATATCATTTAAGACAAAAAATCAGTAACAACTACAAGAAAAAAATACCTACAGCTTTATACATTGACACCATTGATAAATCTCTTATCAATATCATCAACGATACAAAACTGCAAGCTATTGTGATTGGAGAAAAGATTTCAAAACAATTAAACAATACAAAGGTATTTTTGAACTGTTTTAATATTGTGAACTTAGCCACGAACAATAACATTAAGACTATTTATGAAGGTGCACCTGATTATTTAGACCCACTTACAATTAAAAAGGCTAATGTTAAAATTTCATATAAGAATGATAATTAAAATATCCTGATCAGGGATATTTTTTGTATAAAAAAAATCAGCTTTTAAAGCTGATAAATTATTTATCTGACTTGTACACTATTAAATTAGGATTTTCTCTGTACCCTCTTCCTTCTTTAGCTTCAGGATTGCCATTTAAAATAGTTGCGTCAGCTGAGAAAGAATTGTTAAGTTTGAAAATGCTTTGACCAACTCCATAATAGTCTACAGGGACATTTAATGATTCAAATAATTCTATTTTTTCTGAGTTAAATCCAGATGAAACAACTATTTTATAGTTAGTTGCTCCTGCTTTATCTAATGCTTCACGTAATCTTTTAATTTGTTCTGGATTAACTCCATATTGCTTTTCTTCATCATTATCAAACATATGGTCAATCATATTCTTTGAAGTGTCAATTCTAACGCCTCAAACAAGATTTCCGAGTTCATTTCAAAGTTTAAGAGATTCACTAATAATATTATTATGATAGTCTACAAGAGCTATAAGTTTATTTTTAGGGAAAAGTTTATGATAAGCCTTAGTTGCAGCGACTGTATCACCTGCAAAACCTTGAATTAATACGTGAGGCATACTTCCAAAAACATTTTCGTCATTAACTTCGTTTTGATCTTTTTGAGCTAATGTAGAAACAGCTTTAATTCCACCAACTCTAACTGCATAACCATCCATTTCTTGATTAATGTAGTGGTCTGCTCTGTCTCCCATAAAGATAACTTGTTTATCTTTTGCAGCTTGCACACAGTGGTAAGCATTTGTAGCAATTGATGTATTTCTAGCTAAAATACCATCAATCATACCTTCTCAAATACCGAAATCTTGATAGTGCCCTTCTAATTGTAAAACAATATCTAAATTATTAATTTTTGAACCTTCAGGTAAGTATTTAATTGTGTATTTTGATGTGTCCGTTTGTTCTTCTAAAAGAGCAAGAACTTCGTTAATTCCACATAAAATTGAGTTGTCTTTTCTTTGAAAAAATTGCATAACAATCTTGTTGTTAGGTTTAAAAGTTTCTAAGATTTGTTTAGTTTTTTCAAAGTAAGATGCAATATAGGCTTTTTTATCTTTGCGCATTTTTACCACCTGTATAATAAAACAAAACTACAACAAATAGTTTGTTGTTAAATTATTTTTGCTTATTAAGTTTTTGTTCTTTTCTAAGTTGTTTTACTTTTTGTTTTTTAGCTTTGTATTCTTCTCTTTGTTTGTTTAATTGCAATTTTTTAAGTCTAATTGCTTCACTTACTTTTGGAGAAATAAAGTAAATTTTAGGAAGCGCTTTTTGACCTGGTTTTAGGATTCTGAGTACTTTTCTTAAGAAGAATCCTAAGGCAGGTGCCGAAAACATAGCAAAGAGTAAAAGCATAATGTCTAAAACTACAATAACTAATGTTGAATTACCTTTGTAGTTAAATGGATGTAAATATGAAACAACTGAATAAATAGCAACACCACGTTCTAATTCAGTTCCTCCAAATTGCATAAATTTGTGCCCAAATGCATAAATTGCAAATGTGAAAAATAAGTAAGCAATTGGATAAATCATAAAACTTCAAATTGACGCATTTGAAATTCTGATACGTTTTCTTTCTCAACCAACAAGAGTTAAAAGTCCCAAGAATGGAGCAGCACCGTGCATAATTGATGTTTTAACTCATTCAAAAGTTTGTGAGTCACTCATTAGTGTTGGATCAGTTGCTACACCACCTCAATAAACTGCGACTACAATAATAATGTAGACCATTGAAGCAAAGTAAAATCTTTGTGCCTTTTTAGATGTTCTATAAAAAGGATATAAGAACATTGTTACACCCATAAGCAAATTAGACATAAATGTAAATCAGTAAGTTGATCCACCTCAGAAAAGTAAGGTCGCATTAGGGTAAATTAATTTTTGAAGTTTAGCACTATCAACATTAGATTCATCTAATGTCCCTTTAACTTCTAAGAATGCTTTTTCAACTGCAATGCTTCTGAAGTGTCATTCAAGTAAGGTTACAACTAAATAAGTAAGAATTAAAGTTAAACCTATTGAAAATGTAATTCAATCTTTTCAATCAAATAAATTAAATTTTGCCTTTAAAACTCTAAAAGACTTTTTCAATCCAATCACGACACCTCCTTCAAGTTAAATTATTTTAAATGCAGCTAGTAGAATAATACCTATAATAACTAGAACAAAACTAATTCCACCAAGAATAAATCATTTTGAATATTTATTCATTAAATATTTTTTCTTTAGTCTATTGAACACAAATCTATTTTCAGGTAAATATTGATCTGGAATTTTGTCTGTTTCTAATTCCTTTAGTAATTTGTTTAATTGTAAAAAATATTCAACAGTGTATTTGTTTTTTTTCTCATATGACTTGACGTTTTGTTTTTTATTTAATTCAGCACGAACTTCGTTAATAAAAACTCTTCTGTATATTGCATAAGAGTTTTTATTCAAATCTTTATAAGTTCTTCTCATTAATAAAAATCTAATAACACTACTTGAACGTTTTTAGGTTTCTTATCAATTAAAGATTTCACACCATTTTCAATTTGTGTGATTAATTCTTTAATTGTTGAATATGGTTCTTTATTTTTTTGGTTTTTAATTTTAATATCTACATAAATTTCAACGTTTGAATGTTTATCGTCAAAACTTAATCTAATTGAGTTTGAAGCTTTAATATTTTTGTATGAACTAAGCGCAATGTTTACAACGTCTAAAATTGCACTTTCTTGAACTATGTAATTTTGATTTGAATTGTAAGATACATTAATTCAATTCATTATTTATTTGCTTTTCCAACGTATTTTCCAGTTTCTGTTGAAACAGAAATAACGTCATTTTCTTTAATGAACATAGGTGTTTCTAATTCAAAACCAGTTTCCACAGTTACTTTTTTCTGAGGGTTTGTTGTTGTGTTACCTTTAACCGCATCAGGTGCTTCTGTAACTAATAAATCAACGTGAGCAGGTAATTCGATATCTAAAACTTCTGATTCAAATTTTCTAATTTGAACTTCTGAACCTTCTTTTAAGAAGTTTAATTCTCATTCAACTACTGTAACAGGAATTTCAACTTGTTCATATGTTTCATTATCCATTAAAATAATGTTTTCTCCATCTGAGTATAAGAAGTTCATTTTTCTTTTATCGATGTGAGCTGGTTTAACTTTATCTCCACCTGTGTATGATTTTATGGTTGTTGAACCTGTTCTTAAGTTTTTAACTTTAGCTTTAACGTTTGCTTGTCCACGTCCTTGTTTTGAGTGTTGAGCATCTAAAACTACAAAAATTTCACCTTCATCTTGGAAAGTAATACCTGGTTTAAATTCATTAACATTAATCATAAAATTCTCCTTAGTAAATTATTTGTTTAATTATATTAAATAATTAAAAAATTGCATTTAAATAGTTTAAAAATTCAAATTTTGCTTAATTTGACACGGAAAAACTAAAATTTACTAAATTAACCAGTGTGCTAGGTGTAAAAAATATTTTTAAAGGTGTGTAATAGTCTTAAAAGTTTTTGGTTAGATTTTGACACTCTTGTATAATATACAAGAGTATATAAAGATACTCCTTGGCTATAAGATTTTTAGCCCAGAAACGACCATAAGGAGAGAAAATGCAAAAATACGAAATTATGTCAATCGTTAGTCCAAAAGCAGACGTTCAAGTTTTAGTTGACTTATTAAACGAAGTTTTTGGAAAAGAAAACATTTCTAAAGTTGAAAAACTTGAAAGAAATGAATTAGCTTACGAAATCAACAAGTCAAAACACGGACAATACGTTTTAGCATTTGTTAATGCTAAAGGTTCAGACATTGCTGAATTTACACGTCGTTCAAATATTATTAAAGATATCTGAAGAGCTTTAGTAATTAATTTAGACACAGAAAAAGGTCTTAACGGAAAAGAATCTGTTAAAGAAACTAAAAAACCAGTACGTAGAACAAGAAAATCAGCTGCATCAGCAGAAGAAAAAGTTTCAAAACCTCGTACAAGAACAGTTAAAGCAAAAGCATCTGAATAATTAAATGCTTAAAAGTTTAGTTATTCACAGGGGGTATTATGTTTAATAAAATTACAATAGTAGGCCGTATAACATCAGATAATGCGATAGCACATACATCACAAGGTGTTCCATACGTACGTTTCACAGTGGCAGTTAATAGAAGAAACTTTTCAGCACAACAAAATGAAGTTACTGACTTTATCCCAGTTGTTGCTTGAAGATCAAATGCCGAGTTCATAGCGAGATATTTGAATAAAGGGTCTCTTGTTTTAGTTGAAGGGTCTTTACATTCAAATCAATATCACAGTAACCAAACAAACCAAATAGTAAGAACGTTAGATGTTACTGCAGATCAAATCGTCGCTCTAGAGTCAAAAAGTGTCAGAGAAGCTCGTGGTGGTTCTTTAAACGCAACTCCTTCTCCGGTGTCTGCGCCCCAAACGTATACTCCGACTTATAAAGCATCACAAAGTGATGTGAATCGTAATAAACCTGCGAATGCTACATTTGAAAATACTAATCCAAAAACCGGTGCTACTAAATTACATGATTTAGAAGATCTTTTCGCAGCACCTGAGGATTTAAATTAAGGAGATAAGAATGGCTTTTTACAAAAACAAAAAAGGTTTTATTAACAGAAGAAGATCATGTGAATTCTGTGATAACAAAATGACATATGTTGATTACAAAAACGTTGATTTATTACACAAATATGTAACGGCAACAGGACAAATTAAAGCTAAAGCTGCAACTGGAACATGTGCTAAACACCAAAGAAAAGTTGCTAATGCAATTAAAAGAGCACGTTTCATCGCTTTAATGCCTTACCACGTTGTTCGTCCACGTATTCAAAAATCAAACTAATTTATATACTATTACACCACTTGTGAAAACAGGTGGTTTTCTTTTACCAAAAACAAAAACACCACTCCTGTGGTGCTTCAGGTTAAATTGAATTAGATTTTCTCTTTATTTTTTTATTGCGTTTTTGTTCAATTTCATTAATGTAGTAATAGTAGATATCTTTATAAATTTCTTTATTGTCGTTTCCTACAAATTCTTCAATGTCATCAAAGTTATACAAGAAATAACCTATGTCTTCTGCATTCTTATAAATGCGTCACGTATTATTTATGTAAAAATACTTTTTCTTGGTTTTCTTTTTATTTTCAAAATTATTATCACTTGCATCTACATCTCATGATGGAATTATTTTTAACTTCTCTAACTTAATATCAACTTTATTTTTTATTTTTAAATTGTTATCTTTTTTGAATAACTCACATTCATAAGTTCAATTTATATCTTTAAAATTATTGGTTATTTGTTTTAAAAAATCATTTCAATAACTAGAATATTTTATGAAAAAATAACGTTTTCTAGAGATACTGAAACAACTTCCAAATGGTATAGATGATACAACAAACCATACAAGAGGAAATGGAAAACCGATATCTGATTCCTCTTTTTTAAGAAAATTACTAGGAGGATAGATTCATGCAAAAAAGAATGATAAAGAGATTAGAAAATAAATTAAGCTAAAAAATGAAAGAATTGACAATGATGTTTCATATCTTTTGTATAAGGTTTTTAATGCTAAAAACCATCTAAATACTTTTTATTAATTGTTGCATTATTGCGATTTCAATATTTTAATTGCTTTCACCTGCAGTTCTCAACTTTGCTAAAATTTCTACCTATTGGTAAATAGAAACAGTAAAATATAATCAGAGAAGATAGAGTTAATAAAACCCCAATAACAATTCATAGAATAAAAATTGTTCAAACTCCTGTAGAATTCATTGTCATTAACCTTGATTAAAAATGTAATTTTCTTTTTTATTTACTGTTCTTCTATTATTCTTCATCAATACCTCTAATTCACTTTAAATTACTTATGTATTTAAATTATAAAACTAAAAAGCTTACTTTAATAAAATAATAAAAAATGAATACTATTATAGTATTCATAATTTTAAACATTACTTATTTGGTTTAGTGATTAAGAAATTAATGTTTTTGCCAAGTGAAGATCATTTTTGCTCATATCCTGTTTGAACATTAGTTTCATTATACTTTGATGAATGTAAATCAGTTGTCATATCAATGATCTTTCAATTATTTTCATTCAATGATTCTATTGAAAATTCAAATAACTTATCATTATCAGTTTTAAAGTATAAGCAACCTTTTTCAGATAATAATTGTTTATATTGGTCTAAAAATGTTTTGTATGTTAATCTTCTTTTTTCGTGAGCTTTTTTAGGTCACGGATCTGAAAAAGTTAATCAAATCGTGTCTATTTTACCTGTAAATAATTCAGTTAAATTACTTGCATCTTTAGTGATAATGAAAAGATTTTTTAAATTAAGTTCATTAATCTTCTTAAGAATTTTATTAGCTACTGTTGGGTATTTTTCAAAAGCATAATATGTAATATTAGGATTTTGAAGAGCTAATTGAGCAATCATTTCGCCTTTACCTGCTCCAATTTCTAAAACATCGTTTTCTTTTAAGTTAACTGGAAATTCTTTAATTAAAAAGTCGGAATTTGCTAAATTTGCTTCAGCATTTTTATCATATCTCAATCTCATGGTTTTATTATAATGTATAATTTAAAAATCACTATATGAATAGTTAAAAAGAATTTTTATAAGGAGCTAAAATGAGAATAATAGCAGGTAAATTACGTCACTTAATAATAGAACAACCAGATTCAAAATTCACTAGACCTACAGGAGATAAAGTCAGAGAAGCTGTCTTTTCATCAATTCAATTTGAAATTGAAGACACAACTTGTTTAGACTTGTTTTCGGGTTCAGGAGCTTGAGCTATTGAAGCTATCAGCAGAGGTGCGAAACACGTTGATGCAGTTGAAAAACAAAGACAAGTTTTTACTGTAACTAGAGCAAATGTTGCTAAAACTAAAACAGATAATCAAATAAGTTTATTTAATGATGATGCTTTACATTTTTTAAGTAAGACAAGCAAAACTTATGATTTTATCTTTATTGATGCTCCATTTGTTGAATATGAATTAGTCAATAATTCACTTTTAACAATTTCACAAAAAGGTTTACTAAATGAAAATGGCGAAATTATTTTAGAAACTGATAAACCTAATTTAATTGTATTACCTGACAATTTACAAGTTTATAAAGAAAAACAATATGGAAAGGTTTATATCTTAAAAATATGTCTAAAATAAACAAATATATCTTACGACAAGAGTTAAAAGTTAAATGCAGTGAAATCAGTTACGAAGGTTATGGCATTTATAGAGATGAAAATAACTTTCCTATTTTCATAAGTGATTTATTACCTAATGAAGAAGCAATTATCAAGATAACAAACTTATATAAAAATTATGCATTTGGATGCATTGTTAAACATTTGACTTTTTCTGATGATAGAAACTCTGAATTTCAATGAACTCCATCAGCACCATTAGTCACTTTAAAATATCCTGCTCAAATCAAATTTAAAAATAACTATTTCTATAATTTACTTAAAAGAAACTTACAAAACATAAATTTAAATGAAGTTTATTCTAAATTTACTCAATCTCTAATTCAATTTGAATATAGAAATAAAGTTTCTTATAAATTAAGCGTTCAAAATAATCAGTTGACTATCAATGAAATTAATCAAAAGTCTAATGAAATAACAGATGCTAATAATTTATTTTTAGTTAAACCAATCATAAAAGAAACAATCAGTCACATTTTAGATACAATTCAAACATTTTTAGAAAACACTAGCAAATTAAAAAACTTGAAAATGTTTGAAAAAATCACATTAAGAGCAAATTCAAAAAATCAAGTTGATGTTTGTTTATCAATTCACTCTGATTATGATTTACCTAATAAATTAGTTAAATCACTTCATGAAATTACACAAGTTATTTCACTAAGTATAAACAAAAAGCATAGTGTACAAGTCTTATTTGAAAAAGAGCAATTCAAAATGCAGTTGAATGATAAAGAGCTCATTTGTAGCATTCAATCTTTCTTTCAAGTAAACGATATTGTTGCATCAATGATGTTTACTAAGATAAAAGAGTATGTAAATAGCAAAAATAATGTTAAAACTATTTTAGATGCATATTGTGGAGTTGGTACAATTGGTCAAATTGTTGCTAACAAAAATAATTATGTATATGGTTCTGACATTGTCTCAAGTGCAATTAAAAATGCAAATAATAACAAACTTTTAAACTCTATTAGTGGTGAATATAAAACAATATCTTCTGATGTTTATTTCACTAAGAATGTTTCTAATTTAGAGGACAGCATTTTAATTTTAGACCCACCACGTAGTGGAATAAGTAAAGAATTCATCGATTGAATAATTGAAAAACAAATCAAAAATATTGTTTATATGTCTTGTGATGTTAAGACATTAACAAGAGATTTACAATTAATTTTAGAAGCTAATTCTTATAAAATAACTTACATTCAAGGTTTTGATATGTTTCCTAATACACCGCATATTGAGGCGCTTGTTTTCATCGAAAAAAAATAGTCTTGCGACTATTTTTATTTTGCGATTGCATATATTCCTGAAAGCATCATTGAAATAAGAACATATGTTGAAACGACTATTCCTGTATACAATAAGTTTTTATACCAAATCTTTTTGTTTGTGTGCAATGAAGTAAAGAATGAACCAGCACAAACATAGATGTTTGTTGGGAATGAAAATTCTTTAAACACTAGTGTAAAAGCTAAAAGTGCTACATAAGTTGTTAATCCAGCTATTGTATCAGCCATAACATATGAGCTTAAGTTTTCTGTTATTGTATGTTGAATAGTAAATAAGACTGATGCAAATATAATGATTTGTGTTACATCTTTGAAAGTTGAATAAGTCTTGATTGAAGTCTTATTCATATTTGAAACTTGAAGTTTCTTATATTTTCTTGATATTAAGCCTCAGATGTTTCCTGAAACTATCGAAGCAAGTACGTGTGCTAAAAATAGCAAGAATAAGTTGAGGAATAATATTGTTTGATTATTTAAGTTTTTGTTAAATAAGTAAATAAAAACATAAAAAAGAGATACAACTGGGTTTATAACAGGAGGAACTTTTTTACTAATGTCATTGTATAAATCATTTTCAAATTGGTAGACAAGTACTCTGAGAATAAAGTATGAAAGCAATCCTGCAGTAAATGTAGCTAAGCCATATGTAAATGGAAATATAAATTTTAATTTAGCATATTTTTTGCCTACATAAGTTAGTAGAAGTGACATGGTTGATAAAAAATGTAACTGCTAAAAACTCTGCAACAAATAGTTCTCATAAAAACTTCTTTGTTAATATAAATTCCACTGTAAATCCTTGATATGTTCACTGATATTTGATTTTAGTTTATTTAAATTAAATTATTGTTTATTTACTTCTTTTTTTGATTGTTCAATTTGTTCTGGTTGTTTTTCTTCAACTACTTTTGTTTGTGTAGTTGTAACTGTTTCTGTTGTTGTAACTAATTTAACAGCTTTAAATGGTTTTCTTACATAGAAAATTCCTGAAAGAATTGCAAATACTAAAGCTACGTAAATTGGAATGTTTAAAATGTATCTAACCATTTGTTCGTGTGATGCTACATTTGATGCTGCATAATGCAATCCAACTGTAACAGTTAATGTGATTGTAAGTCCAATAGCTAAAACAAACGTTTTAATTTTTCCTCATTTACCTGCTGATACATCGTATCCTTTTGATGCTAAAAATACTCTAACACCATCTACAATAATATCTCTTAATAAGAAAAGTGCCATAGCTCAGAAAGGTAAAACATTAATTACGGCTAAATAAACAAGTGTTAAGTTAACCATTAGTTTATCTGCAATTGGATCTCAAACTTTTCCAAACGCAGATACTAAATTACGTTTTCTTGCAATTGCTCCATCAAAGTAGTCCGTGACCATAGCTCCAATAAAAATTGCAAGGATTAATAAATTAATAATTGTAAGTGCAATTTTGTATCCTAGAACGCTACCTAAATTTTGTAAATTTTCTAATGCAAAATATGATGCACCAGCTTGGCCAGTTCCTAAGTAAATTAATAAAATGCTAATTGACATTAATAGAAGCATTGGGACAACTAAAATGATTCTAATTAATGTAAGTAAGTTTGGTAAACTGATTTTTTTCTTTTCTTTTACAACTTTTACTTTTTTAATTTTCTTTTCCCTTGTTGAACTCATTTTTAAAAATCTCCTCCATTTTGTTGTGTAATTCGGCTTCTTCTTTATAAATTTGATTAATTGAAGCTTCATTGTATTTTTTAACTTCTGCAAAAGCTTTTTCTTGGTTTGTATTAAAGTATTCTAAAACGTTAGGGATTTTTTTAGCTCATAAGTTTGAATTGCAATCTCTAAGTTGTTCTAAGTTTTTAATAAAAATTTCGTGAGCAGGGTTTTTGAATAAGAATTCTCTAAATTCAGGTGATTTAAACACTTTAACAAGAATATTTCTAGTGTTATTGTTAATTTCTGACATTGTGTATTCACCAATTGATGGTACAAATTCATCGTGTTTTACTTTGTTAAGTTTGATTAATTTGTTAACCATAACGTTAAGTTCATAAACATACACGATTGCTTCTTGTGTAAATTCAAAGTGCGCTTGTCTTTGTTTTTTCTTTGCAATTTTGTCCTTAATGAACTGGTACAAGATGTATGATGCTAAAGCAAGTAAAACAACACCAAGGATGACTCAAATTGCTATATTTAATGTATTATCAGGCATAACATCTCCTTTCTATTTTGTAGTTATTTTTAATTTTCATTTAGGTTCTTTCGCTACTACGTATTCTTTGATTAAATCATCTAATTCTTCAGGCGTAAAAGTTCTTCCTTCTAACATCGATTGATGTAAGAAGTTTCCGTATCCTCTGTAGTCAAATGAATTAGCAGGTTGATATAGTACGTATGAAATTTTTCCACCAGTTGATAGTGTTCTTGAAATTTCAATGTCTACATCCTTTAGTTCTTCTTTGATTAATTTTAAGTTTTCATTTGCTTCTTTTTTAGCATTCACGTAGTTTTCTGCTAATAAAACGATTTTTTCAATATCAATTGTTTCGTGTTGCATAAATTCTCCTTAAATTCAATGAGCACTGTGAGCTATGAAAAGAACTAAAATGTTAAGACCAAAGAAAATCAATGTTGATAAAGCATCTGATAATGTCGCTAAAATTGGAGCAGACATAACAGCTGGGTCTTTTTTAAATTTAATAGCTACAAGAGGAATAATTGTTCCTAAGAATTTAGCAAAGATAACTACAAAAAATAGTGATAATGAGCTTGCTAAAATAACAAATGAAAGAACTCCTCAACTTGCTGTTTTACCATCACTTTCTCTAAATGATGGAATTGCAAAGTAAATATAAAGTCTGGCTACATTGACTACGAACATAATCGCACCAATAATAGCACCAATGGATACTTCACGACCAACTACTTTTCACATATCTTTAGTTCCAATTTCACCTAAAGATGCTGCACGAGTAATTGTTGTGGAAGATTGAGAACCTGCATTTCCAGCAGCTCCTGAAATAATCGGAATAAGTCCAACTAAGATAGCAGAAGAAATTGCAACATTAATTCCGTTAACAAATCCTTCTGAAACGTCAGTGAATTTTTGAATGATAAATTGAGATAAAGTAGCTGAAATCATTAAGATAATTAATCATAAAACACGAGATTTAACAATTTGCATAATTGTTGTTTTAAGATAACTTTCTTCAGCAGCTTCAGGGTTAATCCCGGCAAGCTTATACATATCCTCTGTTGCTGAATCTTGAATAACATCAATAACATCGTCAGCTGTAATCATACCGATAAGGTATCCATCAGCCGTAGTTACTGGAAGTGTTGATCTATCGTGGTCAGCAAATATGTTAGCTGCATTTTCTTTTTTATCATTTGGATGAACTGTTGTAACAACGTTGTAAAGTTCATCTAAAGTTTCTTTTTCATCATCTGCAAAGACTAATTCTTCAAGTGTGATGTCTCCAAGTAATTTCTTTTGGTCATCTACAACATAGAAGTTGTGTGTAAGTTCAATGTTGCTTCTATAGTCTTTTTTGATTTTTGAAATAGCTTTTTTAACTGTTCAATCAGATTTAAGAATAGACATATCAACGCTCATAATACTTCCGATGCTGTCATCATCGTAAGATAAAATGTTATTTAATTTTTGTCTTTTTTCTGCATCTGTTTTAGACAAAATGTATTTTGTAATGTTAGCTGGTAATTCTTCAAGAACGTCGGCTAACTCGTCAGTTTGAAGTTCTTGTAAAACTTCCATACCTCAATCTTGAGTGAATGATTGAGCTAAATTAACTTTTGTATCATCATCTAAATAAGCAAAAACGTCAGCAGCATCTTCAGTTTTAAGCACCCTTAAAATGTAAAGTTGCTCGTTGATTGTTAATTCCCCAAGTGCTTCAGCAAAGTCTGCAAGAGGATATTTTTCAAGCAACAATCTAACGTCTTTAATTTTTTTAGCAGCAATGAGAGTTCTTAAATTTTGTATTAACTCTAATTTTTGATCTTCTGTGAAGTTCATATTACTCACTTAAGTACTTAATTAAATCTTCTTGAAAATGATCTAATTCAGTATCTATCATTGCTCCGTTTTTGATGATTTTAATTTGTCCATTTTCTTCTGAAACTACAATTGTAGTTGCATCTGATTGTTCAGAAATTCCTAAAGCAGCTCTATGTCTTGAACCATAATTAGCTTCAAAACTTCTTTTTGTGATTTTGTAAAATGTAGCTGCATAGTAGATTTTATTATCTCTAATAACCACAGCACCATCGTGCAATGGAGATGTTTTGTTAAAAATCGAAATAAGCAAACTACTTGAAATGTTTGCGTTAACAACAACACCATCAGTTCTTAAGTTATCAATGTTGTCATTGTTTTCAATCGTAATAAGAGCACCAATTTTGTTTTTTGATAAGTAATCAACTGTTTCTCTTAATTGGTTAATTAAACGAATTTGACTACTTTTTCCTAATTTTTCATATTTTGATTTTCTGATTTTATTTCCAACAAATGTAGAAATCATTGGTTTTAAGAAGTAACCTAAAAGCCCTAGGATTGCTATAAAAGTTAAGCAACCTATAACTAATGAAATGATTGCAACAACATTCATTATGCACCTTTAACAAAATATGCGATTAGGATGATTAGCACCATTACAAGTAATGTGAAAACTATTCCTAGAATGTTAAAAGTTAAATCTTTTTTGTATCAAGGAAGAGCTTTTTGTGATTTTTTGTGTTCTAATGCTTCTTTTTCTGCTTGTGCTTTAACACGAGCGTTATTTATCTCATTTTTTCTAAATTCAACTAAGTCAATGAATTTTCTTTTTTCTTTAGTTTTCTTATCCATATTGACTCCTTTTGTATATTTACTTTTTTAATTTATATAATTTTAAATTGTTTTTTTTAAAAATAAAATTTTTAAACTAGTTAAATAAGCATTGCAGAAAGTAGTTTTAGTTAATTGACAAATTAATTTTTGATTTTGATATCAGCTAAATTAGCTAATTTTAAATTATGCAATTGCAAAAATTGCATAAAAAAAACAGTTCTTTAGAACTGTGAAAAATTAGCATAATTTTGTGATTAAAATATTCTTCAAAGACATCGATTATTTTAATTAAATCATACCTTTGTTTTTGAATCATCTACTTCGTTTTCGTTTGGAATATTGAAGTAGTTTAATAATTCTATAGAAGGATTTTCTTTTGATGCATCTGCGGCATCTTCTTCAACTTTAAGAATTTCTGTATCTTGAGTTTGTAACTTGATTTCTTGTTCAATAATAGCTTGGACATCTTCAAGAATAATTGTGTCTTGTTCGATACCTTCTAGCTCATTGATTTGTTCTATAACTTCAACTTTTTCTTCTTGCACATAGATGTTTTTGTAAACTTGTTCATCTTCACCTGAACCGATTACAGTGATTTTGAAAAATCCTGCATTGTGTGGTGTATTGATAATTTCTTGACCTATTTTGATAGCTTCTGATTCATTAGTTTCATCGATGTTTAGTTTTTTGTAAACACCCATAATTGCTTCTTGAATTTGAGCTGATGTCGTATTCTGGTCATATTGCAAGTTAATTAATAATCTCGAAGGTACGAATAATGGATAATCATAATAGTTTGGTTCAAAAAGCTTGTTAAGTGCTTTTGAAACTTTTGATTCTCCTGAACCTTGTGTAACGTTAATGATTGATTTACCTGAATTTGTCAATGCATTTTTAAAATCAGCAAAGTCAATGTTGATAAATCCTACTTTGTTTAAAATGTCATTAATTGCAACTACAATATTTTTTAAACTTACGTTAGCTAATCTGTATAAGTCTGCACTCGGAACTGATGGGTTCAATTCTGAAATTTTTTGGTTTGATAAAACCAAATATGCGTCTGTATTTTGTTTAAGATTTTCAATACCATTTGTAGCTATTTTATTTCTTGCTTTACCTTCATATGTGAATGGTGTAGAAATGATACCTAATACTAATGCACCTTGCTCCTTGGCAATTTGGGCAATTAATGGTGCTGCTCCAGTACCTGTTCCACCACCAAATCCAGCAGTTACTATTACAATTTTTGAACCGCTTAATTTTTCTTTAATATCTTCAATACTTTCTTTAGCAAGTTCTAATCCAAGTTCTGGATTCGAACCGGCACCAAAACCATTGTTACTTTTTCCAAGAGTTAATTTATTTTCACATTTACTGTATTCTAATGCTTGAGAATCTGTGTTTGCTGCTATGTAATTGATGTTTGGCAAATTTTCATCAATCATCATATTTACTGCATTATTTCCTGCACCACCAACGCCAATGATGGTGATTTTAAAGTTCTCTCATTTTTTATATGGACTATTTTGGGTTAATTGATCCATTTTTTAACTCCTTATTTATGGTTAAAAAGGTTTGTAAAAATTCTTGCAAAGATATTTCTTTTTGATCTTGAATAATCTATTCTACTAATAATAGTGTTGTTTTGATCTTTTTCAATAAGCATATTGTTACTTTGTAAAATAGCTTGCTGAATTAATTTGTTTTCTAAAGTAAATAAAGTAAAAGCGTTGTCAGCTAATAAATTTTGAACACGTAGCTGATTGAAATTGTTGCTAAATGATTCTTTTAAATCATTTGCGATAAATTCATTTTCTGAATTTACAATTAAACTTTTTAAGTTTGGTAAATCTAAATGTTTTCTATTTAGATTGTAAAAATCTAAAACTAAGTTTGATAAGTGTTTTTTAAATTCATTGTATTTTGCTACAACAAATTTGTAAACTTCAGCATCTTCATCAAATCCATTTGAAAATTCATCTAATTTTGTGTGGTAATCAATCATATTGGCAACTAGTTGATTATTTACCTTAAGATGATTTGCTAATTTATTAACTAAGTAATTTAATGAAATATTGTCATATTTTTTGTAGTTGAAAATTTTTCCATTTTTAACTACAAAAAGTGATAAATAATTTTTGTTTAAGTCTACAGCAATACTTTGAACAGCTGTATCTGTAATTCTACTTGCAACTAATTGTGACTTAAGATAGAAAGTAACTCTTAAGTTTGTTCCTGAATAAGGTTTAACGAACATTTCTTTTAATGTTTCTAAGTTTTTTCTATCTAAACCTGTGTCAAATAATGAAAATACTTGACTAATTTTTGTGTACTCTCTATCTGTAGGTACATTTGCATATTCTTTGCTAATATCACCTTTAACTGTTGTTCAGTTAATTGTTGGTGAAGAGATGAAATTCTCTAAGTTTGAGAATTTAATGTGTTTTTGCATTAAGTTTTCAAGTGATTTTTCAACCTCTGAAGAGTTAATTAGATTGTTGTTATTATCTAATTGGTTGATAAATCTTGAAAATGATAAGTTTTCAAATAAATTGTCATCAAAAATTACATTTAACTCTAGCTCACTATCATTTACAACTGTTTTTGTTGCTACACCAGCTTGCTGATATCATGCGTCAAAAGTTATAATGTCAAATGAGTTATATTCTGAAGTACGACTTAAAACATTGAAGTAATTATCGTTTTGATATTTAACAAGTACAAATTCTGCATTTGTATCTGTTATATGATAGTTTGCTATGTACTTGCTCATAATTACTCCTTTATTTTAATTTTTTAATAATTCTTAGTTTTGCACTTCTTGATCTATTGTTTTCTTCAATTTCTTGCTTAGAAGCTTTGATTGATTTAGTTATAAACTCTTTTTGTTCTTGAATTGGCATTTTTGATGGTATTTTAGATTTGGTAACTTCTGCAAATGCGTTTTTTACCATTTTATCTTCGATAGAATGGAATGTAATAATGCTTAAAGTTCCGTTTGAATCTAACATACCAAGTGCATTTTCAAGTAATTTTTTTAATGAATCAAGTTCATTGTTAACTTCAATTCTGATTGCTTGAAAAATTGCTTTAGCTGGATTTTTTTCTCTAAGTAATGCAGCTGGATATGCACTTTTTATGACATTAACTAACTCTAATGTAGTATTAATTGGACGATTATTACAAATGGCCTTCGCAACTTTTTTATTAAGTTTTACATCAGCGTATTTTCATAATATATCAGCCAATTTATCTTCATCATAGTAATTAACTACATAATAAGCATCAAGTTCTTGCGCTTGATTCATACGCATATCAAGTTTTGCATCCTTGTTATATGAGAATCCACGTTCTGCTTGATCAATTTGTGGTGATGAAATTCCTAAGTCAGCAATAATTCCATTGACTTTAAAGACATTTTGTTCGTGTAATTTTGAAACAAAATCTTTAAAGTCACTTTTAATAAGTGTGAAATTATTACTTATTTTTTCAAGTCTTGCTTTTGATTGTTCTAAAGCATAATCATCTTTATCAAAAGCATATAAGTGACCTGTTGTAAGTTTTTTTAATATCTCTGATGAGTGACCACCCATTCCTACAGTTAAATCAACATAAATTCCATCTGGTTTTATATCCAGCGAATCTACTGTTTCCTTTAATAGAACTGAATAATGTAATTTACTTTGTTCCATGACCTGAAAGAGTTTGAGCGATATTTGCTATATCATCAAGAGAGTATTGATTGTTGAATTCATCGTATTTTTCTTTTGATCATAGTTCAGCAATTGAACCTACACCAATGAAAATAACTTCTTTTTTGATGGATAGTTTGTCAATGATAATTTTTGGTAATGAGATACGGTTTTGATTATCAAGGTCGATTTCGTAAGTGTTTCCTAAAATGTATCTTGCGAGAATACGTGCATTTCTATCAAAACGATTATTTTCTTCAATCATTCTGATGTAAGCTTTGTATTCTTCGATTGATCTAATTTCAGCATTACCATCAAAACCGATGGTAACAAAAACTTTCGAACCGAGTTCATCTCTGAAGACCGGTGGAATGACCACACGGTTCTTATCATCTATGTTTCTTGAGTATTCGCCGTACATATTTACCACTTCCTCCCACTATCCACCATAATTCTACACCAAATTAGACAAGCATTTAAAAAATATTTATTTTTTTAGCAAAATTTTTTAGATTTTTCATAAATGTGAAAAATTCAAAAAAAATCAGACTTACTCAAAATCTGATTTTTTTGAATTTTTGATAGTTTTTATGGAAAAAAATGCACTTTTTCCATTTTTTACTAATTTAATACATTAAATTAATTGAGACAAAATTGATGAAAATTAGTCAAAATTTGCAAATATTTAACAATTAGCTAGAGGAACTTTAAGAAAAAAATATTCAGCTTAATAATAAGTTGTGATTTTCATGAAAAAGTTGAAAAAACTCTGATAATTTGTCCGATTTTTCTCAATGAATTTAACTTGCTTTAAATGGAAACATAAATAACTATTTTAAAAAGTTTAAAAAAGAAAGTTTAAGGTGGTATTTTTTAATTTTTAATAAAAAAACCTGCGCAATAAAATTGTGCAGGACTTTGAATTATTATTAATTTGATGGAGTAGTTATTTCGTTTGAAGATGAGTTTGCAGCTTGTTGCTTTTTACGTTCCTCTTCTTTTCTTTTTGCTACTAATTCATTGATTTTGTTATCTAAGTAATTATCTATTTGATGAACATATTCATTAGTTTCAAAATCGATTCTACCATCATAGTATGGAGTTAAATCAATCTCTTTAAGTGAAACTTTGGATAATTGAACACTCATTTCCCTATATTTATCTAAAGGTTTTTTGATGATGTTATCCTTGATCATATTTGTATGTTCACCATCTAACAACTCATTGAATTCATATGTCTTGTAGAATGAAGAATAAATTTTTCTAACAATATCATTAATTGAATAATTTACGACTGCAATCATATTTAAGTTGTAGTTCAGAATGAATTTAATCTTTTCGATCATAGGTGCGTATTCAGCCTCTTTTGGATTATTAATTAATGAATCTGAATATAAATTAGCTTGACTTAATAACATATTGTTGTATTCATTAAATTTTTCTTGTTCATCTTTCTTTTGTAAGTCTTTAAGAATTTTGTGTGAATATTTCTTTTGCTTAATTTCTTCATTAATTCGATCAAATTGAGCTTTGTTTTCAGGATTATTGGTAAAAACTGCATCAATATTCTCTTGATTATTTAAAAATTTAGAAACAACATAAAGGTTATTTGCAATGTTATTAATTAACTCTGTTGCTTTTGAACCTTCAATATTTGTATTTACATATTCATTTATTAAATCACTAACTTCAGTAACATAGTTTCATTCTCTTGGATTTATACCGTAAATATATAAATAAAGTCCTAGAACAGGAAACTCATCAGATCTTGCTAAAGTTGGTACTTTTCTAAAAAGATCTGCTTGTACGTTAACTTGATTAATTTTAGCTTTAATTGTAGCTGTTCATTTTTCATATTCAATAGCAGCAAATGTTTCACCCTCATCTCTTTTTTTAGCTAATCTTTCTTTAACAACTTTATATGAATCATTTGCATTTTGCACAGCTTTTAATAAGTAGAATAGCTCAGTTTGGTTTTCATTATTTACTTTATTTTCAAGATATTTTGCAAGATCATCAAATCTAGAAACTTTATATTCAAAGTCATCTACTGAACCACAAGAAACTGATGCAACAATAGGAAAAGCAACAACTGGAGTTGCTAATAATGATAAAAATAATTTATTTTTCTTTTTTAACATAATTTTAAATTGTATATTATTTGAAATTTAATTTAAATAAATTAAAGTTTTGATTGCTAATATTAAAAATATGATTTAAGTAAAATAAAATAGATAAATAAAATTAAAAAAGGAATAAAATATAAGCATATTTCATTATTACAGTTTTTTATATAAGGAGATTAAATATGGCTAAATTTAAACGTGTTTTTATGATTGTTACAGATGGTTTAGGAATTGGACCAGATAAAGATCAAAAACGTTTTGGAGATGATGGTGCAAACTCAATTAGATCTGCATCAATGGTTGATGAATTCAAAATTGACACTTGAAGAAAATTAGGTATTGGAAACATTACAGACTTAAATGGTGATTACAGACAAAAAAACCAAATGGGTTATGTTGCTAAAATCCAAGAAGTTTCAAATGCTAAAGATACATTAGCAGGACACTGAGAAATGATGGGAATTAAAACATTAGTTCCATTTCCTACATTTGCAGAAAATGGATTCCCACAAGAATTAATCGACGAATTATCAAAAGCATTTGATGGACGTCCAATTGTCGGAAACAAAGCTGCATCAGGAACAGATATTATTAATGAATTAGCACATGAAGAAAAAGAACGTGGAGCAATCATTGTTTATACATCAAATGACTCAGTTCTTCAAATTTGTGCTCATGAAGAATGAACAGGTTTAGATAACTTATACAAATATGCAAAAGCTGCACGTGAAATTTGTTCATCACGTCCAGAATGAAACGTAGGTAGAATTATTGCTCGTCCATACATTGGAGAAGAGGGTAACTACACAAGAACATTCAACAGACATGACTACGCAAACCAACCACGTGAAATGATTTTAAATGAATTACAAAAAGCAGGTGTTGAAGTTATTTCTATCGGTAAAATTAACGACATTTTCGTTGGACAAGGTATCTCAAGACACATTCCATCTGGTTCAGATGAAAAAGGAATGGATGCTACAATTGAATTAGCTATGCAAGATGGAGAAAATCAATTTATCTTCACAAACTTAGTTCAATTCGACTCACACTTTGGACACAGAAGAAATGTTCGTGGATACGCTCAAAACATTGCTGACTTAGACGTTAAATTAGG